>JBEBIF010000046.1:0-14801 GCA_040080515.1 Chitinophagaceae bacterium
GGTTCCATCCGGACACAACAGGACAGCTCCTTTCAACTGGCAGAAGCAGGGAAACTGGAGTATAAAGGCAGAACTGAATACTCTTACTCTTATCCGGCAGCTTTTAGCAATCCTTACTTTGTAGGAGGGGTTTACTTTAAGAACGTTGTACTTACGTATGTATCCGACACATTGATGCGGATCATGCTCCACAATATTTATATACCCCGGCTTTATCCGGATTATGACAAAAGAGCAAAAAAAGAATTTCGTGAGCTTTGTAAATTTTTAAAAGAGCAGTGGAAAAGTTCGGGCATGAAAAAAACGTTCTTGCAGTCACCCGACAAGCGTATTATCTCCGATGGGTTGCAATGGAATACGAATGGCAAAACAATGAGAGCAGAGTTGTATGAGGATAAAAGTAAAGCCCACCGGCTTTATAGTATCTCGATCACGTTAGAACTATCCGGGTATGAATAAACAGCGGGACATACGGGGTTTGGCGTCAGCGGAGCAAGGCCGGCAGGCAGGTATATTTTCAACTTTTGTAACTTACACAGGCTGCGGTTCAGCGCCGGACGTTTTCCCAATACCCCGCCGAACGCAAAGCCCTAACCCTGGCATTAATTTGGAAAAACGATGAACAAATACGGCATCTTATTTTTACCAGTTATTTTCTTCCTTATCATTAGTTGTGAAAACAGCAACAAGACAAAAAATGATATTACCAATGATTCACTGACTTCTGAGCTTAGTTCAACACGGGTGGATTCTGCATCATTGAAGGTTACAGATACCAGGTTAGATTCTGTGATACCAAATAGAAATACTCAATCATTTTTAAATAGAAGCGATTTAAAAACAGATGATTTTATTAAACAATATCCTGCTGATCAAAATGCTGAATTAAGAAGCCATATAGAGCGGTTAAGAAAGGAATGGCAAAACGTGCCCAATCCAATATCCGCAACCTACCAGGGAAATGATTTTGGCGATTATCATCACATCCTTTTCAAAGCCGCAAATGGGGCAGTATACGATTTCGGACAGGCAAAAAATAGTTATGGACAATATAAACTGCATGAACTTTCAGGACAGTATAATGACAACCCGGAATTTTTAGGAAAGGAATTTAAAGTTTACTGGGATTGGAAATTGTCTGAATTTCTTTGCTGTGAAGGAGATTATGGTAAGGCCAAAGCGTATTTACCTTCAATAACAAAACTAGAATTAATTAAAAAGTAATGCCAGCAACCTTTGTACACAAGCTATTCGGCACTTTTAGAATGGAAGTATCAAAAGAGATATTAAATGAAATAGCAGACAGTCTTCAATCTGGATTCAAGTGCTTTATTCACCGTGATACCGGTGAAGTTGTCACCTATATGGATCCGGACCAATTTCCGAACATGGATCTTAAAGATTGGAAAGAAGAAATTAGCAAAGTCAGGAAGTATAAAAAGAAATTTATTGAAATTGAAGGAATGAATTCTTCTGCTAACTTTCGAATCATGGAGGAGTTTGTTGACACTCTTGACAACAGTTCTACAAGAATCAGACTACTTACTGCACTCGAAGGGCATAAGCCATTTGCTAACTTTAAAATTCAAATTGACAACTCGGGTGATTATAGAGAGCTATGGTTTTCATTTCAGCAACAAAAAACTGTTGAATGGGTCCTTAATCAACTTAATCTGGAAATACTCTAAGCCATGAATACAACATTGGGCTTTCCGCCCCCGGATAAGCCATACTTGCGGCAGGTAAACCGGGACAAGTATAAACTCATCCATTGCCTGATATGCCAGGAAAGCTGATTGCGGGATTATCTCAGCGTAAAGCCTTCCAAAAATTTGGTATTGAAATCACCACTGCGGAAACGTTCGTCTTTCATTAATTGAATATGAAAGGGAATAGTGGTCTTAACTCCCTCTATTACATATTCGCTCAGGGCCCGGTACATGGTATCAATCGCTTCATTACGGGTGCGGGCCACGGTGATCAGTTTCCCGATCATAGAGTCATAGTAAGGCGGGATGACATACCCGGCATACACATGACTATCCACCCGTACGCCATGCCCACCGGGCTGGTGCAATGTGGTGATCTTTCCCGGTGAGGGCCGGAAATCATTATACGGATCTTCTGCATTGATACGGCATTCGATAGAATGCATTTGTGGTATATAATCTTCGCCGCTTATCTTTTCACCTGCGGCAATTTTTATCTGTTCTTTGATCAGATCAAAATTGATCACCTCTTCCGTTACACAATGCTCTACCTGTATCCGGGTGTTCATTTCCATAAAATAGAAATTGCGGTGTTTGTCCACCAGGAACTCGATAGTGCCCACACTTTCATAATTGATAGCGCCTGCTGCTTTCTTAGCCGCTTCACCCATTCTGTAGCGCAGTTCATCTGTCATAAACGGAGAAGGTGATTCTTCCACCAGTTTTTGGTGACGCCGCTGTATCGAACAATCCCTTTCGCTAAGGTGGCATACATTGCCATACTGATCACCTGCTACCTGTATCTCAATATGCCTGGGCTCTTCTACAAATTTTTCCATGTAGATACCATCGTTCTTAAAAGAAGCTGCTGCTTCTGCTTTAGCGGTATCATATGCTTTTTCCATCTCACTTTCTTGCCATACAATGCGCATTCCTTTTCCACCACCACCGGCTGTTGCTTTTAAGATCACAGGATATCCCATGTCCTTTGCCAGGCCTTTGGCTTCATCCACACTTTGCAGCAGTCCCTGCCCACCTGGTACCACCGGCACACCGGCCTTTATCATGGTCTCTTTGGCTGTGATCTTATCGCCCATTGAATTGATCATGTCTGGTGTGGGGCCGATAAATTTTATACCATGGTCATTACATATCTGTGCAAACTTTGCATTCTCTGCCAGGAATCCATATCCCGGGTGGATAGCATCTGCATTAGTGATCTCTGCCGCAGCCATGATGTGGGCCACATTCAGGTAAGAGTCGGCGCTTTGCGGTTTACCGATACAAACAGCTTCATCTGAAAATTTTACATGCAGGCTGTCACGGTCAGCAGTGGAATAAACGGCCACGGTCTTAATACCCATCTCCCGGCAAGTGCGGATGACACGCAGGGCAATCTCTCCACGGTTGGCAATCAATATCTTCTTAAACATGAAAGTAATAATTTTGAAATTTTGAAATTGGGAGATTGGGAAATTGCAATTTCAAAATTTCCCAATTGAACAATTTCCCAATTCTTAGCTGGGTTCTACAAGAAACAGCGGCTGATCATATTCTACCGGCGATGCATCATCCACCAGCACTTTTACGATCTTGCCTTTTACTTCACTTTCTATTTCGTTGAACAGTTTCATGGCTTCAATGATGCAAACCACTTTACCCGGCGTCACTTCACTGCCTACATCTGCCAGGTTGGGCTTATCCGGAGAAGACTTCCGGTAGAAAGTTCCGATCATCGGGCTCTTGATAGTAATGGTATTGGCGGCTGGCGCTTCAGCAGCTTTTGGCTTTTCTGCAGCCGGTGCTGCAGGTGCCATTGCTTGTTGCGGAGCGGCAACGGCTACAGAAGCAGCATGAACCGGGGTGGAAGACACCACCTGTGTTATATGCTCTTCTTTTTGCTTGATAGTTACCCGGAAATCCTTTTGCTCAACTGTTACTTCACCAATATTCGATTTGTTGACCATCTTGATCAACTCTTGAATTTGCTTGAAATCCATGTTTTTCAATTTTATATACAGTTTTGGGTTTAGAGAAATCTTACCGGTATGTCCGGAAGCGGGACGGGCGGCTAAGGTAATGAAATCAAAATGAGAATTTCAATGATTTTTTGGCATTTTATATCAAAATCGGGGCGAAATAGACCAAAAATAGCCCGAAATCAGGCGATTTCGGGCTATTTTCTATAAGCACTTATTTACTCTTTTACACGTTCTACATACTCCCCGGTCTTAGTGTTTACCCGGATCAGCTCTCCTTCATTTACAAATAATGGCACACCAATATTGGCACCTGTTTCCAGTGTGGCTGGCTTTAGCGTACGGGTGGCTGTATCTCCACGAAGACCCGGTTCTGTATAAGTAACCTGCAGTACAATTTTGTCGGGCAACTCAGCTCCCAGCACCTGGTCATTTTCTGTATTGATCAGTACACCCACTTCCTGGCCTTCTTTAAGGTATTGAGGGGCATCGATAGTAGTTTCCTGTAAGGCTATCTGCTCAAATGTTTCATTGTCCATAAAGTTATAGCCCGTATCATCCTTATATAAGAACTGGTAATAACGGCGCTCCACCCGTACCGGGAATATGTTATCGCCTGAGTTCCAGGTTTTTTCGATAGACCGGTTATTATCCACTCCTTTCAGCTTAGCCCACACTTTTGCTGCTGCCCGTGCTGTTTTGTTTTCTCCAAATTCCACCACAGTATAAAGGCTGCCTTCAAGATTCAGGATCATGCCCCTGCTGATGTCTGCTGTATTTGCCATTTTTTAAACTTTGCGCCCGTCCGGTAGTACGAATGGGGCCGGTTGAGTAATCATTTTTTGAGGCCGCAAAGATAAGCCAGCCGATGGCCAAAAAAGGGAAAAAAGAGAAAATAAATATCCCAAATCAAGGGGATTGTAATAATTTCGAAATTCTGAGCGTATTTATACAACCAGCTCAATAAGGCTTCGCTCCATAAGCCCTTCCAACCCTGTCCATCCAAAAATTACCCAGTAAACATTCCCATCTCCTGTAAGGGAGGTATTAGCTCAGCATTTCTACTATTCAATTTTAACGGGTAAAAATTTACGATCATGCGTCAAAGACTTAGTGCTATTAGTATCAGTTTACTTTTATTGCCTCTCACGAAACCACAGGAATCAACCCTGCCGGTCTCACCCGAAAAAGGTGCTCATTTTATTCTTCCAGTCATACCCTGCCGGGATGATTCAACATTTCCCGGTTTGACATCAACACCTGGTGAAGCGGCTTCTTTAAAACAAGGAAGCTGGTACAGCAATGCGTTGAAAAATATAGAAGAAAGTGAATACCAGTTTAGCTGGCAGGAAGAAAACAAAGCCTGGTCCACTCCTAACCGGAAGCAAAATCTCCGTTTCTATTATTCAGAAAAAGGATTTACCGTAGAGCCCCGTACAACAAAATTACCTATTGGTGAATATGATCCGATGGCTATGCCGGGCAAAATAAAATACCGGTACCTGCCGGACTGGAAAATAAAATTTGAATTAGATAGGTCGCAAATCGGTAATGGCAATTGGCAGGTAAACAGTAATAAGGCGGAATACACTACTCCTGCTGTTACCATCCAATACATCAACAACAAAGAGGGCATGCGTCAAAACTTTATTGTACAAAAGCCGTTGCAACAAAAGGGAGAACTGAAGGTCAGCTTCAATATTAAGACCAAATTAAAAGTAACATTACAAAATAACAGGCTGCAGTTTTATCATAACAAAAAAAATGTGCTCAACTACGAGGACCTGAACGTATGGGACGCCTGCGGCAAAAAGCTCAATGCTTATTTCAAGGAAAATAAAAAAGGCAGTTATGCTATCCATGTCGATGATACTAATGCTGTTTACCCGGTAACCATTGACCCGGTAAGCACCACACCGGCAGCTATGATGGAAAGTAACCAGGCAAATGCGAATATGGGTATTTCCGTATCCGGTGCAGGAGATGTAAACGGCGATGGATATGGCGATGTGATCGTGGGAGCATATTTGTATTCAAATGGCCAGGGGGCCGAAGGAGCGGCTTTTGTATATTCTGGTTCAGCCACTGGTGTTAATACGGCTTCGCCAATAATATTAGAGTCTAACCTTGCGGCTGCATTGTTAGGGTTTTCTGTTGCACCTGCAGGTGATGTAAATCGGGATGGGTATGCTGATGTGATCGTGGGGGTGGAACAATACAGTAATGGCCAGGCAAATGAAGGCGGTGCTTTTATTTATCATGGGTCAGCGGCGGGTATCAATACTATTCCTGCTGCTAAAGTAGAAAGCAACCAGGCAAATGCGAATATGGGAGTTTCAGTATCGGGCGCAGGCGATGTAAATGGTGATGGGTACAGCGATGTGATTGTCGGTGCCTTTAGTTATGATAATGGACAATCCAATGAAGGCGCTGCATTTATTTATCATGGTTCGGCTGCAGGGATTAATACCACCGCTGCAGCAAGAGTGGAAAGTAACCAGGCTTCCGCACTCATGGGTCAGTCAGTGGCAGGAGCAGGTGATATAAATGGTGATGGCTACAGTGATGTAATTGTGGGTGCGCTTCTTTATGATAACGGACAGTCTAACGAAGGCGCCACCTTTATATATCATGGCTCGGCATCAGGCATCAATACCACCCCGGCCACAATGGTAGAAAGCAACCAGGCATCCGCCAATTTGGGTAAGTCGGTAGCCGGTGCCGGTGATATAAATGGAGATGGGTATAGTGATGTAATGGCTGGTGCGTTTGCGTACAGTAATGGCGAGACGAATGAAGGCGCCGTTTTTATCTACCAGGGATCAGCCGCCGGTATCAATACCGTAGCAGCCGCCAGTATAGAAAGTAACCAGGCTGGTGCCCTTATGGGTTATACAGTAGCCTGCGCCGGTGATGTAAATGGCGATGGATATAGTGAAGTGATCGTCGGTGTGATTGCTTATGATGGCGACCAGGCAGATGAAGGAGCGGCTTTTATTTACTACGGATCTGCCACAGGCATTAGTATTACAACAAACAATATACTGGAAGGCAACCAGGCAGGCACAGGTCTTTCATCAGTAGGGGGCGCCGGTGATGTGAATGGTGATGGCTACAGTGATGTTATGATCGGGATAACTGGTTACGACAATGGTCAAACAGATGAAGGAGCAGCCTTTGTTTATCATGGGTCTGCTGCCGGTATTAATACTATTGCCAGTGCTATGATGGAAAGCAACCAGGCAGTTGCCTATTTTGGCAGTTCGGTAGCCAGTGCCGGAGATGTGAATGCGGATGGATACAGTGATGTGATCATGGGAGCACCCAATTACGATAATGGCCAGACCGATGAAGGCGCAGCCTTTGTGTATCATGGTTCGGCTACCGGTATCAATGCTATAGCAGCGGTACGTTTAGAAAATAACCAGGCATTTTCTTATTTGGGTGGTTCTGTAGCCAGTGCGGGCGACGTAAATGGTGATGGCTATAGTGATATTATTGTGGGAGCATCTTTATACGATAATGGCCTGACCGATGAAGGCGCTGCCTTTATATATCATGGGTCAGCTGCTGGTATCAGTACCATAGCAGTTACAAACGTTGAAAGCAACCAGGCAGGCGCCCTTATGGGTAATACAGTAGCAAGTGCCGGAGATGTAAATGGTGATGGGTACAGTGATATAATTGTGGGGGCGGTTGCTTACGATAATGGTCAGGCCAATGAAGGCGCTGCTTTTGTATATCATGGTTCGGCTACTGGCATCAGTACTACTGCTGCCACCATGCTTGAAGCTAACCAGGCAAATGCCGGGATGGGCAGGTCAGTTGCCAGTGCCGGTGATGTAAATGGTGATGGGTTCAGCGACGTAATTGTTGGAGCATATCTTTATGATAATGGTGAAACCAACGAAGGTGCGGCCTTTGTATATCATGGCTCATACCCTGCAGGTATCAGCACTACTGTAGCTGCAAGCAGAGAAAGCAACCAGGTAAACGCTTATTTTGGCAACTCTGTGGCTGCAGCCGGAGATGTAAATGGTGATGGCTTTGGCGATATAATTGTGGGAGCAAGTGGTTACGATAATGGCCAGACTGATGAAGGTGCTGCCTTTATATATCATGGCGCTGGTGCAGGTATCAATACCACAGCAGCTACAACAGTAGAAAGCGGACAGGCCGATGCCGTCATGGGCACTTCAGTTGCCAGTGCCGGTGATGTAAATGGCGATGGATACAGCGATATAATTGCAGGAGCGCCACAGTATGACAATGTCCAGGTAGATGAAGGTGCAGCATTTGTGTACCAGGGTTCACCAGCTGGTATCATTGCCACGGTAGCCGCCAGTATGAATAACAACCAGGGATATAGCAATATGGGTATTTCCGTAGCCTGTGCCTGTGATATAAATGGTGATGGCTATAGCGACATAATTGCGGGAGCTCATACTTACAACAATGGTGAATCAAGCGAAGGTGCCACCTTTATCTACCACGGGAACAGTACGGGCAATGGCAAACGCAACAACCTGCGGCTGTATAATGCCGACCTGGTAACACCTATGCAGCAAACCAATTTCAACGATCCCAATTTATTCGGTGCCGGTCTATTTGTAAAATCGCCGCAGGGAAGACAAAAAGGAAAATTAGTATGGGAAACCGTTGCTAATGGAAATCCTTTCAGCGGCTCCCCCATCACCAACAGTGTTTTGAAGACCGGGCAAGATCCTGCCTTTACTGATCTTGGATTAACAGGCATCGAACTAAAGCATCAGATCGCCAAACAGATACCTGCCAAAGCCACTTATATACGCACCCGTGTAAAGTACGACCCCGTTACCTCCATCACCGGGCAGGTGTATGGGCCCTGGCGTTATCCCACCGGATTTTTGCAAGGCAGAAGAGATATCGGATCGGTGGCGCTGCCGGTTAAGTTCCTTGCTTTTACCGTTACCAAACAAAATGAAAAAGCTTTGCTTCGCTGGATAACGGTGGATGAAACCCCGGATGTTCGCTATGAAGTACAACATAGCACCGATGGTATTCATTTTAATACGATCAGCACAATACCATCGCAACATAACAGCCGAAGCGAATATGAATGGCTGCATACCAATCCTTCAAAAGGAAAAAATCAGTACCGCATACGGGCAGTGGAATTGGCTAAAGAAGTATTCACCGCTACCAGGTTGCTAACATTTGAGTGGCAGGAATTGATCAAACTTCATCCCAACCCTGTAAAAAGCGGGGGTACTCTCACCATCGAATCAAAAAGCAACTTCCTGGCAGGAAAGACCGTTATTCAGCTCGTTGATATGAACGGCAGACAAAAAATGCAGTACACCATCAGCAACCCCGGCCGGCTGATCTATCTTTCCCTGCCTGAAATGCCATCCGGTCAATATATGTTACACCTTATAAATGAAAAGAATGAATTGTATTCAGGTAAGTTCATACTAATAAAATAGCAGGATCAACAGCATTGATGACTCCTGTTTTTCACCCGATTCTGGATCAATTATTTTATATTCGCCAACTGGCTAACCGCAAATGAAAACAACTATTACCAAACTGCTTCTTGCAGCTTCATTTATTTTTATCAGTCCTGTAGTACGGGGACAATTGACGGTAGCCAATGCGCCCGGTGCACTGGCCCTTGCTCAATACCTGGCCGGTGCCGGAGTCAGCATCAGCAATGCCACCTTTACCGGCAACCTGGAAATGAGCGGTTTTTTCCGTAATACCGGCGGAACGAATATCAATATTGATAGTGGCATAGTCCTTACAAGTGGCAGGGCCGCTGCCCGTGTTCCAAATAACGGACTGATCGGACCTTCATCAATTAACGCTGATAATGACTGGTCATTACCCGGAGATGCGGATCTTTCGACACTGATCTCCGGTGTAACAGAAGATGCCTGCGTGTTAGAGTTCGACTTTATTCCCCTGGGAGATAGTATTAAATTCAACTACGTTTTCAGTTCAGAAGAATACCCGGAATTTGCCTGCAGCGGTTTTAATGATGCGTTTGCATTTTTTATTTCCGGTCCGGGCATTACCGGTCTGAAGAATATTGCACTGATCCCGAATACTACTTTACCTGTTACTATTGATAATATCAATAATGTGCCGGGCTGCGGGTTGTTCCCACAATACTATGTCGATAACCTGGGCAACAACTTCTTTACACATGATGGTCATACAGTAGTGCTCACCGCTTTAGAAAGGGTACAACCCTGCCAGACCTATCACTTAAAACTGGTGATCGCAGACGTAGGTGATGGTGCCTTTGACTCTGGTGTTTTTTTAGAGGCCCGCAGTTTAACGTCGAACATTAACGGTATTACTAATCTTACCCAGGTTGATCCCGTAAGTGGTCTTAGCTACCTGGTAGAAGGATGTATCACCGGTGCATTAAATATCAGCAGGGCAAGAAAAGACCCCACTCCTTTAAGCATTCAATTGTCATACGGCGGCACGGCTACCAATGGCGTTGATGTAACCATGATGCCTACCACGGTCGTTATTCTTGCCAATGACAGTTTTGTAACAATCCCTGTAAACCCCATCATAGACCTGCTACCGGAAGGAATAGAAGTGCTGAAAATATATGCACTGGCGGGCTGCACGGCCGGCATTCCGACAGACAGTACACTGATACAGATAAGGGACTATGATATTCTCGGCCTTACACCGGACACAGCGAATATATGCCGCAACACGTCCGTACAACTGACAGCAACTACGGGCTATACCACTTACCAGTGGAACACCGACCCGACACTCAGCAGTACGGTGATACGTAACCCGGTAGCCACACCAGTAAATAGTGCCACAACCTATATCTGTTCAGCCAATATCGGCACCTGCAATGCACAGGATTCTGTTTTTGTAAAATGGAAAGACATAGAATTTATTTCAAAACAAGATATCGCCTGCCGCAATGGTACCACCGGCAATATAAAAGTAGCTGCAGGCAGTGAATGGACACCGCCTGTTGAATTTTCTCTCGATGGTATCACCTGGCAGGCAGATAGTAATTTTTATAACCTGCCCGTTGGTACTTATTCTGTAAAACTGCGGGATGCTGTTTGCATTGATAGTATCAGCGTGGATCTTATTCAGTCTGCACCCGACCTGCTGATCGATAATACAAATCTTGTAGATGCCAGTTGTTCTGGTAATCCTGATGGACAAATAGACATTACTGCCAGCGGCGGCACCGGGCCTTATACCTATTCAATTGACGGTACCACTTTCCAGCCGGGCAATATCTTTAATGTGCTGCAGGGCAATTACACTGTTACTGTAAAAGATAACAACGGATGTCTTAATACACAAGATGTGGTCATTGCACTGAATAATATTGTAACGGTGGAGGCAGGTCTTGACCAGAACATTTGTGAAGGCACCAGTTTTGATATTCCTGCAGTATCAAATGGTACCACCTTTGTGTGGACACCCGCTGCCACACTGTCAAACGCAACAATACTTACACCGAAAGCCACGCCGCCTGTTACTACAAAATATTTTATCACAGCCACGACGGGTATTTGTGACAGGGTTGATTCTGTTACCATCGCTGTACGCCCGGCGCCAATTCCCGATGCAGGGCCTGATGCATCCTATTGTTATGGAAAGGTTTTCCAACTGGATGGTTCCGGCGGGGCCATTTATGAATGGTCTCCTTCCAAATACTTTGTTACTTCCACCACTGATGAAGATCCTTCAGTAAAAGCTACGGCTGATATCACGTATCATTTGATGGTGACAGATGCCACCGGGTGCAGATCATTGACAGATGATGTGGTGGATATAGAAGTGGTACCTGCGGTAAAGATATTTGCCGGCCTTGATACCGTCGCCGCAATCAACCAGCCGATACAATTAAAAGTGGTGGAACTGGGTAATTCCGGTGTTACCCAATACACCTGGGTAGCTCCTGACTTCCTGAATAATGCATTTATTGATAACCCGGTTGCTACATTGCCGTATAATTTCCGCTATATAGTTACCGGCACCACTCCCGAAGGATGCGAAGGAAAAGATGATGTGTTCATCAAAGTATATAAAGGGCCGGAGATCTATGTGCCTTCCGGTTTTACACCAGATAACAATGGCCTGAATGATGTGCTTCGTCCCATTCCTGTAGGTATCCGGGATTTTCATTTCTTCCGGGTATTCAACCGTTCCGGGCAACTGGTATTCAATACCTCCGACCCACGCCGCGGCTGGGATGGCACTATCAATGGCGTACCGCAAGGCACCGGTAGTTATGTATGGATGGCTGAGGCAGTTGACTACAAAGGCAATCTTATTGTAAGAAAAGGCACGTTCACTATTATAAGATAACGGCCCCATTTATCCGGGTATTGTAGTTAAGGCAGTCTGCAATTGCGTACTGTAACAATAACGCAAGTAAAAGCTGATGTTGAAATTCTATTTTACTCTATAAGCGATGATACGATTGGTCCCAAAGGACGGAACATACAGCGTTTTTGTTTTGCTGTCATAGCTTATATCATTAGCCATTATACGATTGGCACGGGTATCTGACAAAAGCTGTTTTGTACCATCAGCATTCAGGTAGTATAGAATACCCTTGTAATTACTAATTATAAATTCGTTTTCTGCGACCATCACAATGCCATCGAGTCCGCTTTCGAAGTCGTCCGCAATTTTTGTGATTACTTTACTGGCATCAACTTTTTGAACGCTTGTGGATGTTAATACATACAAGTCCGTATTCACCGTTAACAAACCATTTGCACCTGGCATATTTTCGAGATAAACAGAAGGCTTATCTCCTTCAATTCTATAAACCTTCGCTCCTCTTGTATCTGTAACATAGATAATTCCTTTTGAATCCACTGCCACGTCATTGAGCATTATTGCCCCTTCAACCGGAATGCGTTTTATAACAGACGCTTTTTCAACATCAACTACCGCAACTGCTGATGTCTCTGCTATATAAAGTAAACCCTTGAATAAAGCTGATCCCTTGTTGGATGTAAAGCCTGTGACCCAATCATTCCTGATCACTTTTCCATCCGTACCGATGCGAACAATTGTTCCGGCATTCATGCTGGATACATAAAGCGAGTTAGATATCGAGTCGTAGAGTACAGATTCCGGATTCCGCAATGTAACAGAGTCTGTTTCCCATAATTTTTCCAGGCTATGTTGTGCGAATACTGTTGAATACACCATCAGTACTATGCCCGACAATACTATTTGTCTCATGGTAATAGAATTTTAGTTTTTAGGTGGTGCCTCCACATCGGAAAAATCAAGCACAAATTTTGGAAGCCGTTCTCCTTTTATTTCGATCTTCGATAATGAAGTATTGAATTCAGTGAGTTCATCAACGGTAAAGCGAACACCATCAGCACCAGTATTGTCCAGCATATGCGCCATCTGTGTTGTACCCGGTATAGGTACGATCCATGGTTGCTGAGCCAGTAACCATGCCAGCGATATTTGGGCTGGAGTAGCTTGCTTGCGTACAGCCCAGCTTTTTACCAACTCCAAGAGTGCTATATTTTGGGGCAGATTCTCCGGCGAGAACCGGGACTCTACGCCACGAATGTCACCCTGGGCAAACCTTGTGTTTGCATCGATGGCCCCTGTTAAGAATCCCACGCCAAGCGGACTCCAACAAACAAAGCCGATGCCGAGTTCTTTGCAAAGCGGAATGATTGTCTTTTCAGGCCCACGCCATAAAAGTGAATATTCGTTTTGAATAGCTGTAACAGGATGAATGGCATGTGCCCGCTTTACCGTTTGGGCGCCCGGTTCAGAAAGTCCGTAATGCAACAACTTTCCTTCTTTGATAAGATCTTTAATGGCCCCGACAACGTCTTCTATCGGAACATTTGGATCAACACGATGTTGATACAACAGATCAATACGGTCGGTGCGGAGCCGTTTCAGCATTCCTTCCACTACTTCTTTAATGTGTTCGGGACGGCTATTCAAACCTGGCAAGCGCTGACCGGTCTTTTGGTCGATGTTCCAACCGAACTTAGTTTCAATAACAACTTTGTTTCTAAAAGTTGCAATCGCTTCTCCGAGTATTCGCTCACTTTCAAAAGGCCCGTAGGCTTCTGCTGTATCGAATAAGGTCACACCGTGATCAAATGCTTTTCGAATGATGTTTATCATTTCAGGCCTGGCAGGAATTGTTGTCTGATAGGTACGGGGCATATTCTGCACGCCAAGGCCAATGCTGGAAACTTCCAGTGTGCCGCCCAACTTACGTTTGCCGGGTAATGTCTTTGGTGAGCCTTGACTGGTAGTGTTTTTGCCTTTTGTCTTGTTGTCTGCCTGAGCACCAGCAGCGGAAGCCAGCAATGAGCCTCCTGCCAATGCTAACCCCGTTTTAAATAATTTACGACGATCCATATGCTTATACATTTTGTGTGAGTTCATCTGATTATTTACTCAATTTAACTGGCCGGGCTAAATGTGAAAAAGTAAGTTGTCCTAACTTCCACTTGCCGTTTTCATTGAAATAGACCTCCGTTACCATAAAAGGATTGGTGACTTCGTTTCCACCAACAACCGCTACCAGGTCAATGTCATTTAAAAGAATAGCCATGTTACCAAAGAACCTTACTGAGACTGAATAGACTTCAGCTCTCTTGTACCAAATAAATCCGTTTTTAATGATATCAACTTCCCGCTCTTTTCCCCAGGTACCGCCCATGTGAACAAACATGGATTTTTCGTCGAATAAAACAGTTAATGAATCGACATTTTTATCTGACATCCATAACCATTTTTGTTTAGACAGACTGATAATTTCCTGTTCTGCGGGTGATGGATTTTCTTTTGTTTGTTGTGCATAGGACCATTGCACACTCAGTAGTAATAAAAAAAGTCCGGTTATTTTTACTTTCATACATTTATTATTTAAAAGTTTGCAATTGAAGTAACTGTTGAATGGAACAAAGGTCGTAGCATTTTCCGGCCTCTCAGGTATACATATTACGGATTAATCTACCAATATTACTGATTCGGATGTGGTGGTTAATTAAACGCCTGATAAAGCAATACTTTTGAATCAATAAATGACAGCAATATGGATAACATTCGAAGGTTTGAAACAATCAAT
>JBEBIF010000384.1:0-3517 GCA_040080515.1 Chitinophagaceae bacterium
CTTTACGGCATCATCCACCCATTTTTTTCCGGATGAGAACATTTTGCCAAAAGCCATACTGATGATTTGGGCACCATTGTCCACAGCATATCGTATGGCCAGTGCAATATCCTTATCATGTTCATCTCCATCATTAGTGGCCCTGATGAGCATGATCTTTACATTGTTGGTCACACCATCAGCACCCCTGCCATTGTTGCGGGAGGCGGCAATGATCCCTGATATAAGGGTGCCATGCAGGGCGGCCCTGCTATTCACCATTACATTATTATTACCATAGAACCGGTCTGTGATGTCGTTGTAGTTATCCTTTACAATCGCATCCCGGTAAGGAGGAGGAGGAGCAATCGTAAGCTTAATTTTTCTTTCCTCATTTTCGATATACTGACTAAATCCAGTGAGAAATTCTTCATTGGCAGACTGCAGTGCGTCGTTTTGGGCCAAAGCCCCATAAAAAGATTTCTTTGCTATTTCGACCTCTTCAGTATTGGGAAGAAATTCATCCAGGTCGGTGCCGGTGAATACTTCCTTATCCATTGCTTTACGGAGGATACTGTCATTGATACGGCATTTGTCTAAGGAACGTTTCAAAAAGTAAAGTTCGTCTGTGCTTTCTTTAGCGGCGGCAAAAAGAGTACGTTCCGCCTTTTTCCACATGGCATATTCATACGCTTCTTCGCCGGAAAGTATGGCAGCAGCTTCTTTACCTTCCCATTTTTGTTTAAGTGAATGATAGATGCGCAAGTCTTCTTTTGAATCCTGAATTACATTTTCCCGGCCGTCTTTTGATCCTAGAAAATTCCAGCCATAGGTATCATCGGTGTAACCATTATGATCATCATCAATACCATTCCCGGGTATTTCTTTTGGATTTTTCCAGAGTACAGACACCAGGTCTTCATGGGTGGTGTCGATACCGGTGCCGATGACCGCAACAATAACGGGTTTGACCTTTAGTTTTTTTTCTTTGGCGTAAGCATATGCTTCATTTATGCTAATGCCATAATAACCCGTTGCGGCTTTGTCGAGTAAATGCCAGCCTTTGGGGACTTCGTCTTTCTGTGCAGGGAGGGTAATGGGGAGTAATCCGCTCAGTAAGAGCAGGACGCTGGTTTTCAGGGGTCTCATTTTGATTGCTTTTATAGGGTAAAAAAATAATAGTAAAAATACTATTATTTGTAATTACGTGTATATATAAAAGCTTCTTTTGGAGGGGCAGGCAGAGACAAAGGGAAATACAAGAATACAATTTAACCACAGAGACACGAAGACACAAAGGAAAAACACAAAGAATACAATTTTACCACTGAGGTGCAGACGCCTGACGGCAGTCACTGACGGTGAGAATACAATGCCTTCCCTGCGTCTCTGCGGTTACTTTTCTCTGTATTTGCCCTCTTTAATAACTTAATTTAAGTTCCACCCGGCGGTTCTGTGCTTTTGCAGCCGTGGTCTTACCGTCTGTGATCGGTTGTGTGGGCCCATATCCTTTTGCTGTAAGTCTTGTTGCATCAACACCTTTTCTCACCAGGTAATTTTTTACATTATTGGCCCGGTTGACAGAGAGGTCCATATTGAAAGCAAGACTTCCATCGGAACTGGTATGCCCTTCGATCAGCAATTGCAGTTCAGGATTATCCTTAAGGAGGACAGCCACTTCATCTAAAACACGTAATGATTGAGGCAACAGTATTGCTTTACCAGACTGGAACTGTATCCGCTTGGCAGCATAATTTACTTTCTCAATAATTTCCTGTTTTACTTCTTCCGGCGGACAGCCATTCTTATCACCGGTTCCTGCTACTGCAGGACATTTATCTTCTTCATCATTTATTCCATCTCCATCCGTATCGGGTATGGGACAACCTCCATAGCGGCCAAAACCTGCCACAGTGGGGCATTTGTCCTCTTCATCATTTACTCCATCTTTATCAGTATCCGGAATGGGGCAACCATCATATTTACTGGTACCGGCCATGTCGGGACACTTATCATTCTCATCCATTACTCCATCATTATCCCTGTCCGTAACAGGGCAACCACCAAGGCGGGCCACACCTGCCTGATCGGGACATTTATCATCCTTATCGGCAATACCATCGGCATCCTTATCAGGGCAGCCATTAGTAATAGCGGGACCTGCTTCATCCGGACAATTGTCTTTATCATCCGGTACACCGTCTTTGTCTTTATCTTTTGGCTTCTTCTCGATCTTTACAGGCTGGCCAAGAAAAATTCCCAGTGTGGCACCGATCACCTGGTGTTTGAACGAACCGGTATAAGAAACCGCCTGGTAAAAATCATTGAGTCCGCGGCTGTAATTGGCCGTAAAAAATACCCGGCCGATCTCAACGCCGGCCAATCCATTCACTCCAAAGTTCAACACCTGGTATTGTCCCGGTTTGTCGCCCACCGGCAGATCATCATTTTCACTGGAGGCGGAAACACCTGTTGTAGTGGTGGTTTGGGCGGTTTCTATTCCATTAAAAAAGAAGGAACCATAGGGGCCACCACCGATGATGAACTTTGCTTTTTTGCCAAACTTGAAAACAAGATTGAGCGGAACATCAATATAATTGACATACTGAGTGCTTTTTTTATTGATAACGTTTACATCCGGAGGGTTGAAGGTTTGTGAATATTTTCTTCCCTTATGATAAAAAACAATACCTGGTTGAAAAGAAACGACAGATTTAGTGCTAAATGGAATATCGGCTACAAAGCCGGCATGAAGGCCAATTCTTCCGGTATTAAACCCGCTTAAAGTATCCCAGCCAGGGATATCATTTTCTTCTATTACAGTGGATTGATGGCCGCCGGCTACTATTGCCACCCTCATTTGGGCATGGGCAAAAAAGCTGCTGAATACAATAAAGGCTAAAATTGTTGCTTTTTTCATGGGAATGAATTGGTTAGTGGATAACGGGATACGAGTGCAAAAGTTGCGAATATTATTCATATATCAAAACTGGGGGTGGGTAGTCGGGAGTCGTTAGTCGAAAGTCGTTAGTCGAAAGCCTTGAGTTGGGAGTGGGCTTGTCTGTCGGAAAGGCAGGCATCGATTTTAGAGTTGTGAGAACGAATTTTGGGGCTGTGAGAACGGCACCGGAGGGTATCGAGCACGGGTTTTGGAGTTGTGAGATCGGCATCGGAGGGTATCGAGCACGGATTTTAAGAACACCTGTATTCTTTGCGCCCTTGCGCCTTTGCGAGATACACTGATCAGATATCAAACTTGATCCCTTGTGCCAGTGGCAGCGAGGTGCTGTAGTTGATCGTATTGGTTTGCCTCCGCATATACGCTTTCCAGGCATCGCTGCCGGACTCCCTGCCGCCGCCGGTTTCTTTTTCACCACCGAAAGCACCACCGATCTCTGCACCGGAAGTACCGATGTTCACATTTGCAATACCACAATCGCTGCCGGCATGGGAGAGGAACTGCTCCGCTTCCCGCATATTTAATGTCATGATGGATGACGACAGGCCCTGCGGCACTTCATTCTGTATGGCAATGGCT
>JBEBIF010000047.1:0-14788 GCA_040080515.1 Chitinophagaceae bacterium
GTTTACAGAGACAAATGTAGTACTCTGCCCGGTTAGGATACAGACAGATTGGTGACTTTTCCAGCCACAGCAGCTCGATCTCTTTGGCCATAATTGCACACCGGTCAACAGGTATCATTTAAAGTAACTGTAATTTAAAATAGCTTTGGAAAAAGCAGTTACTAATAAGAAATGAAAACATTGATAAGCACCGGCAATAATATAACTGGTATTAAAAACAGGTAAGTATGGATTCCATTACTCACCTGGCCCTCGGCGCCTGCATGGGCGAAGCATTTGCCGGAAAAAAACTCGGCAAAAAAGCTATGCTATGGGGTGCATTGGCACAAAGTGTTCCCGATGTGGATTTCATCTCTGCATTCTGGATGGATACCCCTGCTTCACTACTGGCGCACCGCGGCTTCACACACTCGCTTTTGTTTTGCGCCCTTATCACACCTTTGCTTGCATTACTGGCAGAACGCTGGCACCGGCCGCATAATATCCGCTTAGGAAGATGGATGCTCTTTTTCGGTGCAGTGATCTTCATTCATGTCTTTATTGACGCTTTTAATAATTATGGTGTGGGATGGCTGGAACCATTCAGTCACCGGCGCATCAGCTTCAATGCCATCTATGTGGCCGATCCGTTCTTTTCCATCTGGCCGGGCATTGCCTGTATGGCATTGATACTATTGAAAAGGAGATCACTCAAAAGAAAAAAATGGTGGCGTTTCGGATTGGCACTGCCTGCCTTGTACCTGTGCTATTGTTTATTCAACAAAACCAAAATTGATTCGGACGTAAAAGATATTTTGCAAAAACAACAGATCAGTTACACCCGTTACTTCACCACCCCTGCACCGCTGCAAAACTGGTTGTGGTTTGTAGTAGCCGGTACCGACAGCGGGTATTATACCGGCTACCGGTCCTTGTTTGACAATAAGAAAGAAATAGACTTCCGGTATTTTCCCCGCAATGACAATTTGCTTGATCCGGTACGCCATAATGAACAATTGCAACAACTCATCCGTTTCTCCAAACAATTTTATACCATAGAAAAATGGAATGATACACTGGTCTTTAACGACCTCCGTTTTGGCCAGGTGATCGGCTGGGATGATCCCCGTGGCAAATTTGCATTTCACTATTTCCTGCAGCATCCCGGTGATAATAAACTGGTGGTGCAGCGGGGCCGCTTCACGGGATGGAACCGGCAAACATTCCGGTCATTCCTTCGCCGGATAAAAGGAACAAAATAATAATTGGGAAAGGTTGGCACTTTTTCCCGGAAATATCACTTCTTCTGTTTGTAATAAAAAGTAAGCAGGTAAAACACCGTCCGGATAAATTGATAGGAAAACCACCTGGCAAATTGCTTAAAGATATTCTTTGAACGGATATGTTCTTTCAGCGTAATGGCCACACATTCATTTTGTATAATAGATCCGATCAGTGCTTCTGTTTCAGCAGCAAGTGCGGGATGACGCACTTCCAGGTTCAGCTCAATGCTTAAATAGGTGCTTATATTATTGATATTATAAGAACCTGCGGTAAGCCACTCTCCATCGCAGACAGCTACTTTGGCATGCAGCACGGTAGGCTGGTATTCATATAGCTCTATATTATTCCGGAGCAGCCAGTCGTACAACCATCGCTCTGCATGTTTGGCCATGGGCACATCTGAAGTACCTGCAATGATCACTTTTATCTTCACCCCTCTTCGTACTGCGTTGGTCAATAAACGGCGTATCAGCTTACCCGGCAAAAAATAACTGCATAGGATAGTAATATGCGATTTCGCATTCCGGAACATATCCAGGTAAGTGCGGGTTATTTCCTTTTTTCTACGTACCCAATCATTCCGTCTCATCATTACCATGCCCTGGTCTGCTTTCTTGTCATTTAATAGTACTCCATTTTCTTCACAGGGTGTGATACCCATTTTTGCCGGAAAGCCTTTCCATGTTTTCCAGCATAGCACACAAAGTTCCCTGGCGATCTCTCCTTCGGCATACAATGCAAAATCCAGCCAGGCTTTTTTACCGTGCATATCATTGTACCGGTCGGTGATATTGATCCCGCCGACCAAACAATATTTTGTATCCGCTACAAATATTTTATGATGCAAACGACGGCCAAAATAAAAGTACCGGCTTTTTAATAACGGTTCAAAAAGACGGAAATGCACACCTGCTTCACGCAGTGCATCAATAAAATGCTGGGACATGACCTGTGATGCATAGCCATCCACCATCAGGTGTACAGCTACCTTTCTTCCGGCAGCAGCCTTTAGTGCATCTGCTACCCGTTGCCCTGTTTCATCATCATCATAAATATAAGTTTGGAGGTGAATGCTGACAGCAGCCTGGTTGATCAGTGAGATCAGCAAGTCAAAATAGTCACTGCCACCCCGTACTAATCGTATAGTGCTCCGGGATTCGGGGGATATTCCAGTTATTTCTTTAATTGCGTTCACTCCAATTTTGGAGGTTGCTGATAGTCACCAACCATCCGGAATAAAAAGATGTACCATAATGCTGCCTGTATCCTGCAATACAGATCACTGGTCCATCATGTATTGATCAAAAAATTATTTTACCGTGGCCGGGATCCGCCATGCTGTATGGCGACTGTTTAAATAATCACCTTTGCTGGTGACAATCGTCATACTACCCGGCTGTTTCTGACGGTACCTTTAAACAGCATAAAGGTAAATAAAGCAAATGCCCTTAGCACAAAAAATACAATCTGAGTTTTATACGGTTCTTTTTACCTTATTGTTTTTAATGGTGGTAGCTATTCACTATGGGAGACAATTTATAGAATGGTTACTGATGACCTTATATCATTACCTGATCCAGCGCAACCGGCTGCGTTTGTAACAAAGACAGGATGATCAGATTGACAACCTGTTTCTGTTTTCTGATCGCAATGACCGTACTTTCCTCTTTTATTTTTGAGCAATCACTCTTTGCCGGAACAATATTTCTTTTGTATTCCGGATAACGAGTAAGTACACTCCTGCGGACAAGGTATTTCCAAGATCAATTTGTGTCCGGCCCATCATTTGTGCAAACTCTCTTTTATAAACAACCCGGCCATTCAGGTCCATCATCAGCAGCACCACATTCTTCAACTCTTTTTTCAATTCAATATTAAAATTATCAACATACGGGTTGGGATATAATAAGATATCACTGATCAGCAATTCCTCCCCGCCTATACTAATAGGTTTTGAAACCAATGTTCTTTGCCTGATCAGTTGCTGGCGGTACAATATTTCCTCATTATTCCGGATGGTGAGAATATAATCTGCAGGCATCAGCGTTGTCCCAAAATTTAGTTGCGTTGTTTTTTGCATGATATCGTAATGCTTTTTATACGCCACTGATCCATTTTCTCCGGTCAATATTAATTCCGCATCCTGTATTTCCCGTTCCATTTCAATAATTATATTATCCAGGTACGGATTGGGGTGCAATGTGATCCGGTTAATTAATTTTTCCCCTTCATTTTTAACAATGGGATCTGTCACAGGTGGAGTAGTACTGGCAGGAGCCGGGCACAGAGAGCTATAGTATTTTGCTTCCCAACCGGGACCTGCTACAGAGGCATTCGTTGTAAAGGAGATATACATCGCACTGCCACTAATGGTAAGAGGTGCCGGAATGATGTTGCCACTATACTTTCCTATTAAATTAGAGGTATAGGCATACGATCCCTTATAAACACTAACTACGTCATTACTGTTCTCCGTAGAAAAACTGGTAAATTTTAAGGTCAGGCTGGTAGCACCGGGAACACTGACCAACCATGCACAGTTCATATTATTATTGTGATTGCCGGTTCCACTACCATCGCTGATACTACCGGTGCAGGCGGTTTGAACAGTTGTTCCGGAGCAAATTTTATAAAGAGTAGTAAACGTTCCTGCAGCGCTTGTCGTACCCGGTTTGTAACCAGGCCCGCAAAGAGGAGTAACCTTATAATCATAAGTGGTGCCGGGAATTAAACCTGTTATCATTGCATATAACTGAACTATTGGCAGGTTGGCATACTTCACAATATAATCCGTAGCTCCTGCCGGTCTTATTTCAATTTTAAGCGCTGTAATGGCAGGTATGTTTACCCAGTTGATCCTGGCTGAATTATCTGTAATGCCTGAGACGGGGTTCAGTATTGGCCGGGCACAATCAGCTGTTGTAAGATCTCCGCTGGTATATAAAGTACTGAGCTGATTCCCCGGCAGGCATTTAGGTGTGATGCGGTATTCATAACGGGTAGCCGGGGCAAGGCCTGTTATCGGAATACTGATGGTACCGTTAGTTCCTGTCACTGAATTATTGAATATGGTAAAGGCAGTCGTACTGCCAGCCAGCCGGTAAGAAAGCTGGTAAGCAGGTACCTGGCTGCCTATTGCCGACCAGCTGATAATTGCTGATGCATTAGTGATACCAGAAACCTGGTTGTTTAATGGCGGACTGCAATTGCGGTCTGTGGTAAAATTTACTGGTATCGACCAGTCACTGCTGCAAGTCGTGATGCTGGCTTTTACCCGCCAGTTGTAGGATGTGTTTAAAGCCAGCCCGGCAAGTGTGTACGGTGCTGTTACATTGTTTATGCTTGTCCAGGTGGAGCCCGCCGCGGTCTTGTATTGCAGGGTCACATTTATATTGTTACCAGGAATGGACCAGTTGAGTACTGCTGTATTACCTGTAATGGTGTTAGTAACAGTATTGGTAGGTACAACCGGTGCCGTGGATATCACTACGTTTACATCTGCTGAGTTTACCAGGCAAGCACCTTGCATTACCTTGCAGGTATAAGTGCCGCTGTTAGCAGTTGTTACATTAGGCACTACCGGATTTTGTGAGGTACTGCTAAAACTATTCGGACCTGTCCATTGATAGTTGCTGCCATTGATATAGGTAGCTTTCAACTGCAGGGAACTGCCGGAACAGGGAGGACCGTTGAGTTCGGCCCCGGCGGTTACAGGTTGTGAAGCAAGGTTACAGGGAGAGCCTGTCAGGAAATAGTAGCTATCAGAGGAGGTGGCAGTACCATTATTGCAAAGGGTGTAAATTAAATAATCATACCTGGTGCCGGCAGTTAAGCCGGTAATAGTATATGGCGAAGTAACATTCCCCTTCACAGTCCATGCGTTTCCTCCCGTCTTTCTATACTGTAGTACAAAGCTACCAGCGGGGGCAGAAGCATTCCAGCTGATCTTTGCGGCGTTATCAGTCACGTTTTCCGACGAAACATCAATTGCTTTTCCGCAACTAACGTTAATGATACGCTCCATTTTATTATCGGCATTACCATTAATATAGAGCCTCACTGTATATGTACCTGCATTAGAATAAGTTTTTACCGGGTTTTGGAGATCACTGGTGGTGCCATCACCAAAGTTCCATTGGTAACTGGTGGCGCATACAGATTCATCCTTAAAATTGATTGGTATTCCGGCAATGAGAAAACTTTCGCCTGTATTGGTGTTAAGATTGGATTTGTAAGTAAAGTTTGCAAATGCGCCTCCTGCTTTCAGTTCTCTTACAATAGGTATGCTTCCGTTCATTGTAAGTTTTACGGTATAAGTGCCCGGATCAAAATCAACGCTGCCTGGTATCCGGGTATTGCTGGTTTTTCCATTACCAAAATCCCAATTGAAGCTGGTGGCACAGGTTATGTTGGGAATGGAGAAATTAAACTTGTTGTTGGAGCATGTTGCAGCAGCGGGGCTGATATCAAAATCAACAGGAACAGGTCTGCCAATGATTTGTTGCGAAACGGTGTATAAATTATCAATGTCTAAGGTTACATTAAAAGGTCCTTTGCCTGTATAAACATGAGTTGGTGTCCGCTCATAGCTGGTGGAGCCATCACCAAAGTTCCACAACAGACGTCCACCACAATTTCCGCCGAAATAATTGAATACTGTTGGCTGATTTATACAAAAGTATATATTCGACCCTTCGCCATTTACTGAAAATTTACCGGCATTTATTGTTACATACCCCGTTTTGATCAGGGAACCGTTTACCGTTAAGGTGACATTTTTTTTTCCTGGTGAGCTATAAAGATGTACAGGATGCTTTTCTGTACTGGTGGTTCCGTCTCCAAAGTTCCAAAGAAAAGTTTCTCCATCAACCGATCTGTTTAAAAAATGAACTGTACTTCTATTGCAGGGTTCACCGGAACTTACTATTGCATCAAAATCGGCTTTAGCACAAAGTTTCTTTTCAAAATAATAATAGCCCGCAGTGCAGCCGGTTCCTTTTCTTACGCCTACTTCCAAATGCTGACAGGCATTGCCTTTCGCAAGGCCAAGCTCTGCTAATGTGACAGTTATCGTGGACCCGGTCTTATAAATGATTTTAGTAAGACTGTTGATCTGCCATTCATAAACAGAATTGGCAGCAGCACCGGCATCCACCACTTTGAAAGCTAAACTTGAATAATTGGAAAACTGGTCCTGTTCTATGATCTTCTGTACATTATTTTCGATACCATACCAGGTTATATCCTGTGGTTTGGCCATTCTCAGTTTATTACTTGCCAATTGTGCAGCAGCTCCCGCATCCAGCCTTCCGGCCCCTAATTGACCGGCATAGGGCCTGTTATAACTAATGCTGTCAATATTAACTGCAGAACATTTTAAAATTTCCTCCACTTCATTCGGCCTTATATCAGGCTTTACAGAGTAAAGCAATGCCACTGTTCCTGTTACCAGTGGCGCTGAAAAAGAGGTACCCCAACCATAGCTGTACCCGTTATTCTTATTATTTGATATAACGGCATGTGCCGGCGCACAAATATCCACTCTGTCATTATGGGTAAAGGTTTCAACACCCGGCATAAGCGGCCGGCCATCATGCACATCTTTCCAGCAATAATTATTCTTCTCGCCAATATCGTTTATATGACCTACAGATGAAACAGAGATAACATTATTGTAACTGGCCGGAAAAAAATATTGACCCGGAGGGATATACCAATTGCCAGCTGATGCTACTACTGTCACACCAAGACTGGTAACAAGATCAATTACCGGGTTGCTATAGTCATATGTTGCATTAACAGCAGTTGGTGAACCCCAGCTACAATTAACAACTTTAGCACCCCTGTAAACAGCGTCTAAAATGCCATCATATCCTTTTGTAGTGACCACCAGGCTGCAATTAAAACCAATAGAAGCAAGTCCGCCCCCATTATCTGTTTTTCCGGCAGCCAGGGTGGCTACCCTGGTACCGTGCCCCCCGGTATTATTAAGTCCAAGCGCCAGAAATTCTGTTTTTCCAACCAGCTCACTGCATGTGGTATCAAAGTCTATATCTGATATGCCTATTTTAATGGCCGGGTTTCCATTTGTTATATTCCAGGCATCTTTGGCCCTGATGAAATCAAGGGTATAAGAACCGCCGGGAACCAATGTATAATCATTGGGTTCATAAAATACCTGGGGTTCCCTGTATATTTCCTTTGATTCAATAAACTTTGATTTGCGGCTCTTTAGCTGATCTAATGCCGAATCTGCCGGAGCTTCAAATGTCAGCAAGTAATAATTCAGAAGTTTTACTCCCAGTGGATGCCACTGAAAATTTACAGCAGACGGAAAGGCCTGCTCTACTTTTATTAATTTGTTCTTTTTATAAACACTGAGTAAGCTATTATCCTTTGAGTTAATTTCAGGCACTGCATTCCGTCCTGCCAATTTATTTATTACCGGTACCTGGCTTTTATCATTAAAATATACCACTAATGTGTGGCTGGGGGCAGGCTCCCGCTTCCTGTTGAGTTCTACGAAGGGTTCTTGTGCTGCAACGACGGAAAAAATCAATAAGCAAAGCAGTAGTAGTCTTGTTCTCATAAGGGTTATTTGGTTGGTTAAGAAATTACAACAACTAAAACTGAACACCCTCAAATAAAAAGCGTTGTTCATATCCAAACCACCGGATAACGTACAGTTCACCAGGCTGTAACTGCCACCTGGTGAACTGCATGTATTTCCCCATTATCTGTCACTACATATCTTTCCGGACATCTCCCTCTTTTCTTTACATTTCTTTCGCTCCTTTTATTTTTGAATGATCAATTTCTGTTTGCAATGCTGCAGCACGCAGCAGCAATGTTATAAAAAAAGGATAAGGTCATCTTTCATAAATAAATACTTCATCGGTACGACATCAATTCCGCTGCTGCAGGCGATACCCCGGCAGCTATAATACCATTTTCAGCCGGTCGATCAGGATAGATTTTCGCCGGGTGGAAACCGGCAATGTGATCCCTTTATGCAAATGCACGATCATTTCGTCCACATTAAAGAACTCCATACAGGAAAGATTGACAAGGTATGATTGGTGAATCCTTAAAAAACCAAAAGGTTCCAGCATTATCTCACTATCCGTCAGTGTTTTTGCTACTATATATTTTTCCGTGTGATCAAAACAATACTCACTGTAGTTGCTGACTGCCTGTATAAAGGTGAGGTGCTCTATATCCTTTATTAAATATCCTTTAGTAGTGGGTACACTGATCTTCCTGATCTTGTGCAGTTTTTCCAGGTTGTAATTGATCGCCCTGTAATTGCCGGTCGAAGTTTGTTCCCGCTGTGCCATCTTTTCAAACCGCCCCACAGCAGACAATATTTCATTGGGATCTATGGGTTTGGTCAGGTAATCTATCGCCTTGAAGCGTATTGCCTCTATCACATGCTCCTGGGTAAGGCCCATAAGAATTATCCTGAACCCTGTAAAGCTCACATCACTCAGCACATCGAATATGGTTTCACCACTCAGGCTGGTCGTTGCCAGCACCAGGTCGGGCTGTTCCTTATTGATCAGTTCAATGGCCGACAGGGCATCCTGTGCCACACCCACCAGTTCAAAAGTGCCTCTGAGCAGGACCAATTGCTGCACTTCTTCCACTGTTGCGGAATCTTCATCAATAATTATATACCTGAAATTATACATGCTGTTCTTGTTTTTAAAATGAGCCCGGCTGAGAACAGCCAGGCGTTTTTATGTGTCCCATCTAAAAATTCGAACGGTTGGTGCAGATACGCCGCTAACCTGTCATCACTTACTTCATTACTATTTTGTTATAAGAAGCAGTTCCTGTTTTTGTATCCGTCACTTTTAAATAATACATCCCAGCCACCATGCTTTTTCTGTTGATCTCTTCTAACTGGCCGCTTACAGCTTTTACCTGTTTGCGGAGCATCAGAAGGCCGGTACTGTTAAATAACTGTATATCAAATTCACCTGGTCTGCTGAATTCTAACCGGAAGGTGGATGACACCACCGGGTTGGGATATACCTGTACCATTTGTTGCTGATCAGTTATCCGTACCACCACCTGGTTGGAATAGGATTTCTTTGCATCCATATCAACCAGTTTGATACGGTAAAACACGGGGCTGAATGTAACATTGCGGTCAGTATAACGATAGGTCCTGAGGTCAGTACTGATACCCGCAGCCGGCAAGGAACCGATGGTGTTGAAGTTGACCCCATCGGTGCTTCTTTCCACTTCAAATGTCCTGGTGTTTGATTCTTGTAATGTGCTCCAGTCAAGTTTTATATCGCTATTTTCCTTAGTGGCTTTCAATATAAACCCGGTTGCAGGAAGTATGGGGCCATCATATATATAATCTTCTACTTCCCCATTGGCAGCCCCCGCAATATTAAAATCTGAAGAGTTTAGAACAGACGAGCTGATAATTACTCTTATAGCAAAGTTGTTAACCGTATTCAGAGGAGGAGTAAATGTGATGTTCTCTGAAGTTGCACCATTGATTGCAACTGACCCGGACCTGAAGTCCGCAAGGTCAAAATTGCCATCCCGGTCCCAGTCAAACCAAACACCGTAGAATGCTGTGGTACTTGTATTGCTGTTCAGTGTAATTAAAAATGTGTTTGGTATATTTATTCCTACTCCTCCTGAATAAATAAGGCCATGTTCATTTAGATCTCCAAGTGCATTTATATCAGTGTTACTGGAACACTCGGTATTTGGAAGATCACTATTACCACCCAGCCATACTTTTGCAGGGTCATTATCAGCTAAAGAAACAGCACTTGCTACTGTATAGTTTGCGATCGGTGAAGCAAATCCTACCGGCAGGTCACCAAAATCAAAAACAGCTGCATTTATACTAAGTATATAATCTTCCACTTCACCATTAGTAGCAGTACCCACTGGTGTGTTCACTTCTGCATCAATGGTTCCGCTGCGGATACGGAGATAGGAATTTCCGGAGATGATACCGCTGCCGCAGGAATAATTAGAAAGATTCCATGATAATGTTACGGCCGTTTGTGTATTGTTAGTTGTAAAAGACGCCGAAGCTCTTTCCGATAGTTCAAATACTCCATTCAGGTTAAAATCTATCCACCCATACACAAAAGCCGGTGTGGCGGCATTGGCAGTATTTTTAAAGGCCGAGACTGTTACACTATATGTTCCGCTGTTTTGAGCAATGATTTGAGGCAATGGCGTGACCACTGCATCCTCATCGGTACGTTCTGCCGGGGTTAGGTTACAAACATTTACATCTACCACTCCCATATTCAGATCGTCGCCGTTGGCATTGGCCGATGGCTGCGGGCCTGTTTCAAGATCAATCAATTTGCCCAGTCTCACATAATCTGTTTGCTTCAGGTTCAACGTATTATTATGCCGGGCCGGTGTGCCACCATCATAAATGGCAGGCACATCGCCATAATCAAAATCAAGGCCTACTAATACAGAAAAGATGAATCCCGCCCGGTGAAAGCCCGGTCCTTTGATTGAATCAAAAGAATTGTGAGGGAATAAAAGCGGGGCATAACCCGGTACATTACTGCTTTCCGATCCTCCATCGCTTACCAGTCCCGCTACAGTTAACCGCCTGGTAACGGGGTCGTAATCAAGATTACCATCGCCGGTCATATAAAAATTGGAGGTACCCGGCGCTCCCAGGAATTCATGGCCTTGCCCGCCTACGAAACTGCTGTATTTTAACTGGCTGAGATTGCTATTGAATACAGACACCGAAAAATCAGAAAAACCTGTAGGCCCAACCGCCGGCAATGGCTTAAAATAGTTTGACCCGGCCTGGTTTACCGCAGGAAAATTTGAGCTAAAGGTTACACCTATTACATATACTTCGTCAAGGGTCTCATCTACCTTGATAGCACATTCGTATTCCTGTGCCGTGCCGCCGAGATAAGTTGTTCTTACAGGTATGCCTGAAGTGGTGCCGTTGATAGGTATCCTGGTTACACCAAGGTCAACTAATCCTGCAAATGTTGCATCAAATACAGCCGGCGCCGCTGCCGTGCCCGGGAGTGAGGCCGAACTTGTAACAAACCCTATGTAATAAAAATTATTCGAAACAGCGATCTGCGGATTATAGTCTGAACCGGGACCGTCAAAAAAACTGAGAAAGTTAAAAGCAGCAGGGACCGCTTGCGCTGTTGGCAGAGCGCCAAGGAATAATCCGCTGGTACCCGCAGTAACAGCGCTGCCTACATTATTAGCAGTAAGTGCCGGCCAGTTTGCAGAGCTTGTTGTTTCCCCGCAAAAAGTGAGCAGGGTTTTATCAGGAGTAATTTCTAATCCGCCCTGTCTCTCAATACCAACACCACCTGTATATGTGGCCCAGTCCAATGTGTTATAACCTGCACCTGAAAAACGGGCAATATATACTTCTGAAAAACCTGCTGTTGTACCCTGTGCAACATCCGGGGCACCGGCGCTGATAAAGCCGGCAGGCATTGATTGAGTAGTGGGGTTAGAAGCCTGTATTATCCCGCTCACAAAAAAATTCTGATCATCAAGTATTTCAACAGACCCAATGCCAAGCTGATCTACATCAATTCCTACATTTCCCCTGCCGGGTAAGTAACTGCTATAATGCAGCGTAACAAGATCGCTGGAAAAAACCGACACGAACCCATTATACGTCAGGCTGCCGCCGGGCCTGGGATTGCCCTGGAAGGCGCCCGCAGTAGTGGGCAGCGGAGTTGCCGGAGCAATAGTTGTTGATATTCCTCCTCCTATCAGTATCCTGTTATTTGGAAATATTTTGATGCTGTTTACAATGGTGCCTAGTCCAAAAAATGTGAAACTGGTAAGCTTACCTTCTGCAGATATTCTTATTATGATTGAATTGAAGCTGCTGGTAAGTACAAAGCTTTGATCATACCCCACAGAACCGGCTATATAAGCAGGAGTTATCGTCAGGGCACTGGATTTCCACCCGCCTGCTATAAGGTCACCGCAATTATCAGTAGCAACAGAAGTAAAGACACAATTTCCATCTGAGCCTCCGCCATCAAAAAAAGTAGCGCCGAAAATAGTAGGGTCTATCACGAGCGGTGCCCCTGCCACCAACGTTTCATTCTCTGCCAGGTCGAATGCTGCGGTGGATTCATTTGTTACAAATGAAAAGTCCAGGTTCTTCTTTTCTGTACCTACCACCTGGTAACTTTCCGGAATGTCCAGTTTCATTTCGGCAAAACGTAGTCCTACAACCAGGTTACCTTTTTTATCTGTTTTCAGGTAATCCTGGCCATCAAAGTTCATCCGGATCTTTTTGTATTCTTCCGGTTTGCTTACCAGCCAGTCAAATTCTACGCTGCCCTGCTCATTACTATATATACGCAGGCTTACTCCATCATAAATACCGGGGAGCATCAGTTCTCCATAACTCTGCACATTGGTGTGCATGTTCTTTTCGTCCATCATGTAATTGTAGGTAACAAGGTTGCCCGCCACCGGCTGAGGGTTCAGCGGATTACTACCTGTGAAGCTGAGGTCCACTGTATGTGTCTCCCCTTTTTGCTGTTGATCGTTTCCCGATTTCTTAGTGGAAATGATCCTGATCTTTCTTTCAGTTACCAGCAGCTTCAGCCCGTCGTTGTCTGAGTAGTACTTTACAGCAGCAGGCAATTGTCCCTTGTTTTCGATGAACCGCTGACGGTTCTCTGTTTTCCTGAGTACGGATCTAACTTTTTCATTAAGCTCAGCTTGGTTTTCAGAGGCAGCTCCGTTAAAAGCCTTTGTTGGAGCGGAAAAGTTTGCGGGGACACTAAAAATGGGTTGGGAAGTGTTTAGGTCCGTTGCAGGCCGGGCCGGTATCTGTACCGTATCCCTGCCGGATTGGGTGTTTTTTAATTTGTAGTCAAACCAAAATATGGCTGAGTACAAAATGACAATCAGCAAGATTGCCCTTTTAGTGAATGTTTTAGTTTTCATTTTATTTAATTTTTAATCAATGACTGAATCGGATGCAAATCTTGGAAGGATTTTCTCCCGAGGGCATAGAGATTTCTCTATGTTGGCATAGAGATTTCTCTATGTCGGCATAGAGATTTCTCTATGCCCATAGAGATTTCTCTATGTCCGGACAAAAAAAATTTTGTCATTTCGAGTACTTTTTCTTTGTTTAATGGGTGCCCCGGCCTATCTTTATAAGGGCAGAAATTGAGATAGTTCTAGTCTTTTCGACTATAAATCAATGTTTTATCAGGAAAATTTTACATTTTACCTGCTCAAAATGGAGATTTATCGAAAATCGGAGCTGGAAAATCGATATGAAGACCCTGTCCAAAAAGCCTTTCCGCCGGAATTCTCCATAAATACTCCCATTTTTCAGATTCCGTGATTTTTTGTACCTGTTATACTGCTAAAAATGGCTAAGAAAGTTTTGCTTGCTGAAGACCACTCTATAGTAATAAAGGGAGTCAAGATCATTTTTGAGACAGAGATCAAAGGTTATGTTCTTGATGTGGTAAAGAATTCATCAGACCTGCTGAAGTATCTGAAACATAATTCTTATGAACTGGCGATCATAGACCTTCAGCTGGAGGATGGAGATACCTTTCATATGATAGGTGACATACTGGAGCTGTACCCTCATCTTAATATTCTTGTTTTTACTGCTAATCCTGAAGAGATATATGCAAAGCGACTTTTTAAAGCAGGTGTAAAGGGCTACCTGAATAAACTGACGGATGATGAGGAAATAAATAAAGCTATCCGGCATACCCTGTCAGGAAATGTTTACATGAGTGAAAATTTTAAAAGCCTGATGGTAGGCAATCCGGGTACTAAAGGAAAATTAAATGTATTAGACAAGCTCTCTCCAAGAGAAATGGAAGTGGCTAACCTTTTGAAGATGGGGAAAAAAACTTCTGAGATATGTGCGGAATTAAATGTGCAGTCGAGTACCGTAGCCACTTATAAATTAAAAATATTCGAGAAGCTTGGCATTACAAACCCTATCGAGCTGAAAGAGCTTTTCAAAAATCATGAAGGTGGCGGGGGACGCAGTTCTGATCTGGGAACTGAAGCTGCAGAAAACGATACCGCAAGCTCCTGAACATTACTTGTTCCATTGCTGGCCCTTCGGGAACATTAATTGCTGAATCTGCATTACATTTTCCACTTTCAGTTTCTGAAATATTTTTTTCTTACTATTGGAAATGGTACTCGGTTTCAGGTTGAGTGCCGCCGATATTTCCATTACCCTTCTTCCCTGCATTAACATGGTCACGATCTTAAGCTCCGTTTCTGTAAGGGTGTCTAATGTTTCCATTGATTCTGAATCACTGGTTTTCAGAATATGTCTTTTCAGCCGGTTGCTTATATATATATTACCATCGAGCACACTTTTAATAGCAGCCACTATTTCTTCATCATCCGATTCCTTTCCCAGGTAACCCCGGATCCCCTTTACATACAAGGGTAGCGCAACAATCTCTTCCGGGTTGGCAGAGAATACCAGTACTTTCAGGTCCTTATATAAATTTAGAATGCC
>JBEBIF010000048.1:0-14768 GCA_040080515.1 Chitinophagaceae bacterium
TAAAAAAGCAAATCTTATTATTACCAAACCTATCCCTTCGCTGGCTTATCTGCCGTATGCCTTTGGATCAAACCTTATTGATAAAGTACTGATAAGCGGGGAGGTCATTTAATTTGCAAGTATGAAACAACTCTTCCTTACAGCCCTTGCCATCATCACAACGGTGATCGCATATTCACAAAATAAACCATTGGATTGCAGCTTCTTTAAATCCGGCGACCTCGCTTACCGGGATTCCACCACCAACAGTGTCTGGAAGATCAAACGGACAAAGAAAGTGCAGACAGAAACAAACGAACAAACGGGTGCGGTCATCAGGAATAAAATAGAATGGATATCAGCCTGCGAATATAAACTCACGCAAACCTGGACCAATAAACAGGAATTTAAAAACAGGAACCATAGCTGGCGGATCTTCCAGATCATTTCCGTGAACGATAACATATACACATACCGATGTAATTGCAATGACGGCACGAAAATAGAAGGTACTGTGGTGAAGATGCGATATTAGGCCTGTTACTCTGAATTATCGCCTAAATAACACCATTATTATTCCTAACCAACCCACTTGTTGTATTTTCGGTTTTCATGATCAAATTAAGAAAAAAGAAACCTGGCTTTTTTGAACAACTCGTTACCGGCAATACAATAGTACCGGCCGACGACCGGGGAAAAGGTCTCCGGTTTCTTATTTCTTTATTCTCGGAGATACGGCCCGGCTCCTCCAAAGCAAAGCGAAATGCCGAAAAGAACCTGCAGTATGTTACGGCGCAACTAAAACAACAAAAGATAGTGCTGGCCAATATGCAGCAGGCACTTTATTCCCAGTTGATACACAGCGGTCTTACCAATGCACTTACAGAAAGCGGTATTCCACTGGCAAGAGGTTTCTGGCAGGAACTGGCCAATCGCCTCAAACATAAAGTACTCCCCACCTTGCAGGATGAAGATGATTTTTTGTATGTGATAAGCAATGTGTTCTTCCGGAAAACGGATTATGTCTGGGTGGAATCCATTTCCCGGCAAACCTGGATCGATTTTTTTGAAGCGGTGGGATTTAGTTTCAACCAGCGGGATACTGATATAAAAAAAGAACTGCTTCAATCACTCAAGATACTTTCCTACCAGGTGGCGCAATTGGGTTTGGAAAAAGAAGTGCTGAACTACCTGCCGGATGAAGAAAGAACAACCGATACGGCTTTTGTGTTGCAAAATTATAAGGTACATGAACTGGAAAGCCTGGTATTGGATAATGCCAGTGAAAAAGAAGTTACCAGTGTTTCTTTCCTATTAAAGAATATCATAGAAGATTGTTACACGCAGATAGATCATATCCGGGAAAGTCATTCAGAAAGAGGGGCGAGTTTGCAACAAACCTATTTGCTGCTGATACTTTCCAATCGCCTGGAGCGGATGCAACTGATAACGGATGTATTAGATGCCGATCACCAATTTGATACGGGGCGGTTTGTAGATATCTTCCGTTTGCTGGTACGAAATGAAAAAAGAAAGAACAGTATCCGGGAGTTCCTGTCGCAGGGGGTTGGTTACCTTGCCTACCAGATAGCCGAGCATAAAGGCAATAAAGGAAATAAATACATTACCAGCACCCGGAAAGATTTTTACAGTATGATCGGCAGTGCCATGTGGGGTGGCTTTATCGTTTGCTTTGTGGCCGTTTTTAAAAACCTTATTGGTAAACTAAAAGTGGCACCTTTTCCACTTGGTTTTTTGTACAGCGTCAATTATAGCCTGGGCTTCATCGCCATCGAAGGAACAGGGTCCACCCTGGCCACCAAGCAGCCGGCCTTTACCGCCAGTGCAGTAGCCAGTTCATTAGACACTAAAAAACATAATGAACCTGATCTCGATAGCCTGGCTGCCACCGTGGCTAAAGTATCCCGCAGCCAGATCGCTTCCTTCTTTGGAAACCTCATCATCGTTTTCCCCATCACTTTTTTAATGGCCTGGGGCTATGCAGAACTCTTTGGGAATAAGATAGCAGAAGGAGAGGCCGCATTTAAATTGCTGAAAGACCAGCATCCGTGGAGAAGTAAGGCTTTATTGTATGCCTGTTTCACCGGGTTCTTTTTATTCTTAAGTGGTATCATTGCCGGGTACTGGCAAAACAAAATTCAGTACGGACAAATAAAAGAACGGTTGAAAAAGCATCCGGCGTTGAAACTGTCCATGTCTGGCAAACGGCTGGACCGTCTCGCCAATTGGGTAGAAAAGAATTTCGGTTCGCTGATGGGTAATATCTCACTCGGCTTTTTTCTCGGCTTTGCCGGTATACTGGGAAAGATACTTGGGTTGCCATTTGACATCCGTCACATTACTATTTCTGCGGGCAACACAGCGATTGGCATCTATGGTTTAGGTATTGAGAACATACCGCCGTATTTCCTGCTGGCCGTTTTGGGTGGTGTGTTGTGCATCGGCTTTCTGAATTTTTTGATCAGTTTTTCCTTAGCCTTTTTAATGGCCGTGAAGTCAAGGGGCATACGTTTGTCACAGTACCCAAAGTTATTCCGGAAAATTGGCAATTACTTTCTTAAGCATCCAAGGGAATTTATATTACCACCTAAAAAAATAGCCCAACCGGTTTATAAATCGCTGGGCTGATACATATAATTTTTTTAGCGGAAACAGGCTACATAACTTTCTCCTTCTTGTGTTTTACTATCTCATCCAATCTTGATTGGTATACATCAGAAGTTGGTTCGAGTTCCACAGCATGGGCGATGGCTTTTTCTGCTTCAGTCAGGTTACCTGCTCTATAATAAGCAGAAGCAAGATTTGCCCAGTATAGTGGTAAACTGTTATTCAGATCGATTGCTTTTTTGTAATTGATAATGGCATCGGGCATCCTGTTTTCATCATAATGCGTCAAGCCTGCCAGGTTGTAGAAGTAGTCTTTCCGGGATGAAACAGCAATAGCTTTTTCATAACAGGCCCTGGCATTTTTCAAGTCAGCCATGTCTTCATACACCAGGCCAAGATTATCATAGTAGGTATCGTTTGTATTGTTTATTTCAATTGCTTTATTGTAGTATTCAATAGCTTTGGCATAATCTTTTTCATAAAAATAAGTAAGCCCTATGTTATTGTAATAATTACCATTTTTCGGATTTAGCTCAATGGCTTTTCTGATGACAACCCTCGATTCTTCAAATTTCCCCATGGATTGTAAAGCCAGGCTCAGGTTGTCATAATATACCTCGTTTTGAGAATTTGCTTCAATAGCCTTGTTCATATAATCTGCTGCCTTTTCGTAATCCCCTTTTTTGTAGGATAATTCCCCGGCTTTGTTATTTAATATTTCACTTGAGGGAAGTATTTTTAATCCATCTGTATATGCTTCAAGGGCTTTGTCTGCTTCATTCAGTTTTTCATAGGCCAGTCCCAGGTTCTCATATAAAACCTGTTTGCCCTGACTGTTGTTGATCGCTTCTTTGTAGTATTTTATAGCATCTTCATACCTGCCCTGCACAAAATAAAATACACCCAGGCCATTCAGGTATAAATTATTATTCCCGTCCAGTTCAATGGTTTTCAGGTAGGCTTCTTCTGCTTCTTTAAGCATTCCTTTCTTTTCATATGCCAGCCCGATATTACTGTACAGTACGGCTTCTTTCGGGCTTAGTTCAATTGCTTTTTTATAACTTTCAATGGCTTTGTCATCATTATTTCCCAGGTTATAATAAGCTATGCCCATAGCATTAAAACTATTCTTGATCGGCTCGATAGAAACGGCCTTTTGAAAATATTCAATGGCCATTTCCCAGTTTTTCAATTGCTCATAGCATAACCCAATGTTCTCGTAATAAATAGCTTCATTTGGATTTACCGCAATTGCCTTTTTGTAACATTCTATGGCTTTGTCATTCTCCTCAAGTGTGAAATAACAGATACCCGCCCTGTTATTAAAATATTCATCACCCGGTTTTATTGTAATTGCATGCAGGTAGGTTTTCAGGGCATCTGAATAGGCGCCCATTTTCTCTTCATATTTTCCCAATACTTCCAGGAGTTTTGGGTTATCAGGCTCCATAGAAACCCCTTTCCTGATAATTTTTACCGCTTCCTCAAGGTTGCCTTCATTTACATAGGTTGCGGCCAGCCGGAAAGAAGATTCAGCACTATCGCCTTCCTGCTCTATCATTTTTTCAAAAGCTTTCTTGGCCTCAGTGTTATCCCCTTTATCTTCATAGGCCAAACCGAGGTTTTCCCAATACACTGCTACAGATGGGTTCATTGAAATCGCCTTCTTGTATTGTTCGATCGCTTTGTCGTATTCTTTTTGTTTATAAAGGCAAATGCCAAGATAATTTGGATAGATAGGATTTTCAGGTTCTGCCTCTATGGCTTTTTGATAATACGCTTCTGCTTCCTTCCATTGTTCCAGGTTCTCATAAGCAAGGGCAATATTCTCGTATAAGATGGCTTCACCTTTCCCATACCGGATGGCATCTTTAAAATAGGTGATGGCCTCGGTATCCTTGTTTTGGTTTGTATAAAATACCCCGATGCGGTTTAAAAAAACATAATTCTCCGGTTCCAGCCGTATAGCCTCCAGGTAAGCATCTTCAGCTTCTTTGGATTTGTTTCCTAATCCTTCATAGGCCAGGCCCAGGTTATCATATAATACCCCGGGGTTATCACTTAATTCGATTGCTTTCAGGTAATTTGAAATTGCCAGATCATGTTTCCCGTCATTGTAATAGGCAATACCCAAAAAATTGAAACGGTTCCAGTCAGGCGCCAGTGCAAGCCCTTTTTCATAGGCATCCGCAGCATCAGACCAATTGCCCAGTTCTTCATTCATTAACCCCAGGTTATCGTAGTAAACTGCCACATTTGAGTCGAGTTCAATGGCTTTTAAGTACAGTTCTTTTGCTTCCAGCAACTTTTTATCGGCATAGTACAGGTTGCCCAGCTCAGAATAGTTAAGAGAATTTTCAGGGTCCGCCTTAATAGATTCCTTTAGCTTTTCTATTTCATCAGGTTTAGTCATTCACTTTATCTTTTAAGATGGTATGTTAATTTGCTCCTCTTGCTACATTATTGCGGCTGGTGCGGATAGAAATGGAGTCTTCCTCTTTTTGAGAATTTTCCAGTTCGTTGCTTTTGGCACTCATGCCATGTTCATTTTTATAGGAGGTCAATGCAAATTTGTACAACTCTGCTGCCTTTTTCACTTTCTTCATTAATTCGGTCAGCGCAGCTGATCTTAACTCAATAGGCAATGAATTTGCTTTTTTAATATCTCCTTCTGCAGAATCGTACCATTGCAACTTCTCAATCGCTTCGTCAACACGGGGGTGGTTATTGTTAGCTTCCATCCAATCCACCAATTTTGACCGGCTCGGGTTTTCCAGTATTTGTTCCAGGTCAGATTCTGCCTGGTTCCTGTATTTGGGGTTGACGTATAAAATATATTCATCAGCTTTCCCATCAATCCTTCTGTCGGGTGAGGGGATATGTTTATTATACTCAACTCTGAGTTTTTCAATGGTTTGCTCCACTTTAGAATACAGCTTACCTATGGTACAATATTCTTCTTCGGGGGCAAGCCCTTCTTTAAGGGTGCGGATAAGTGCATCTGTAAAAAAAGTCGGACTGTCATTTTTTTCAACCGGGAAAGTGGATTCTGAATCAGGGCCTGAAGAGAACATATAAAAGGTCCCTCTTATATCAAACATATTTTTTTGCATAAACCCGGTCAGGTCACCGGCATTCCCTTCCAGAAATTCTGCAGCGTAGCAACAATCCGTAATCAATATCTTGGATTTAGCATTGCACTTATCCATCAGACCTCTTATATTCTTTGTGGAGATAGCAGTGCTGTATAAAAGTTCGTTGTCATCTTTTTTTGTGTCGTGTGTGGCCCAGTAAAGTCCTTCGGAGGGAATAGGGAAACCATGACCGGCATAGTAAGCGATCAGCGTTGCCTGTTCACCGGAACATACTTTTATTATTTTTTGGAATTCTTCTAAAATATGCCCGGCTGTTTTGTCGGGATAATTGTGAATGTTTTTTTGTGGAATGCCCACACATTTAACCAATGCTTCTTCCAACATAGCAGCATTGGCTTTTACATTGGGGATATCATGGTCCTTTAAATTAGGAAAATCACCGTTGGTGATCATGATAACATGGGTCTTATCGTGGTTAGGTGCGCCCAAGGGTTATTCTTTATCCTTTTCTTTTTTTATAGCCTCCAGGGCAATGCGTTCTATTTGCTCACCTGTAAGTTTGTTGGTTGGTATTGTGATGTCGCCGATTTTAACCCTGCGGTCATATTTTGTAGCAAATACATTCAACTGGGTAAGAAATTCCTTCACTACATTCAAACTGTCGGACAGGCTGATCATAATATTACCCAGCAGTTTACCTAAACCCTGTTCGCCGGGTTGGTGGGCGGCCCTTTCCAGTTCAAGGTTTTCCAATCCTTCCAGGTTTTGCCTGGCGATAAATTGTTCCAGCAAAGCTGCGTCATCAACAGCATTATCGCTTTCAACACTTACTTTAAAGTCCATAAGTTTTTTCTTAAAGTTAGATAATTATCAAGTTTCATAAGTACCATATTCATGGTATATTTATTAATTATCCCGGTTGGCTGGGTACATGCCCTTTGCAATTTGCACCAAAGCCTGTACAGCATCCCCGGTGGTTTCCTTTACAAACAATATCTTAGCAATTAAAAGTCAACCCCATGCAGCCAATCATTGAGTGTGTTCCCAATTTCAGCGAGGGGAACGACTTGGGTATAATCAGCCAGATTACCTCACAGGTAGAAAGTGTAGAGGGCGTCCGCCTGCTGAATGTTGATCCCGGGAAAGCCACCAACCGGACAGTAGTAACGTTTGTGGGCAGCCCGGAAGCCGTGATAGAAGCAGCTTTCAGGGCCATCAAAAAAGCCGGCGAACTGATCGATATGAGCAAACATAAAGGTGAACACCCCAGAATGGGAGCAACCGATGTGTGTCCGCTGATACCGATCGCTGGGATTTCCATGGAAGAAACGGCAAGGTTTGCACAACGGTTGGCGGAAAGAGTGGGGAAGGAGTTGCAGCTACCAGTTTATTTGTATGAAGCAGCACAGCCCGATAAAAACCGGAACAATTTATCGGTGATAAGGGCCGGGGAATATGAAGGTTTTTTTAAAAAGATAAAGCAGCCGGAGTGGAAACCGGATTTTGGTCCGGCAGAATTTGATGCGAAAAGAGGAGGCACGGTGATCGGTGCCCGGGATTTTTTAGTAGCGTATAATATCAACCTGAACACTACCTCCACAAGAAGGGCTAATGCTATTGCCGTTGATGTGCGGGAAGCCGGAAGAAAGATAAAAGATGAAAATGGCCAGATGATCGTCAAACCCGGAACGTTGAAATCCGTTAAGGCTATCGGCTGGTTCATTGAAGAATATGGCGTAGCACAGATATCGATGAACCTTACTAATATTAATGTAACTCCGGTGCACATAGCTTTTGATGAAGTATGTCAAAAAGCAGCTGCACGAGGCATACGGGTGACAGGAAGTGAGTTGGTGGGATTGGTTCCATTGAAATCACTGACAGATGCCGGGAAATATTTTTTGAAAAAACAGCAACGATCCACCGGTGTGTCGGAAAAAGAACTGATAAAGATCGCAGTAAAATCTATGGGACTTGATGAACTCGGTCCTTTCAAACCAGAAGAACGGATCATTGAATACCTGCTGCGTAATAAAGCCGAGAGCAAATTAGTGAGCATGACATTGACTGATTTTGCTGATGAAACAGCCAGCGAAAGCCCGGCACCGGGCGGTGGTTCCATTTCTGCTTATGTGGGTGCATTAGGGGTATCCCTGGCTACTATGGTGGCGAATCTTTCTTCACATAAAAAAGGATGGGATGAACGCTGGGAGGAATTCGGCAGCTGGGCAGAGAAAGGAGAGCAGTATAAAAACGAATTACTACGATTAGTGGATGCCGATACAAAAGCCTTCAACCAGATCATGAATGCGTTTGGTTTGCCTAAATCAACCGGTGAAGAAAAGACGATTCGCAACAAAGCGATACAGGATGCCACGAAATTTGCGATTGATATTCCATTTAAGGTAATGGAAACTTCCTTTGCCAGTATGGAAGTGATAAAAGCAATGGCTGAAGCCGGCAATCCGAATTCCGTGTCAGATGCCGGTGTGGGCGCCCTTTGTGCCCGCAGCGCTGTGATGGGAGCTTTTATGAATGTTCGCATAAATGCCTCCGGGTATGATGACAAAACTTTTATAGCAGATATCCTGAAAAGAGGAAAAGAAATAGAGAATAAGGCTATTGAAAAAGAGCGGGAGATATTGGTTATCGTGGATCAAAAGATTGCCGGGCAGCCTGTATAGATCACAGCAGCAGTTATATGCTAAAGCCGGGTTTCCGCTAACAGGCTTTCAACTGAAAATACCCTGTTTTAGGTATTCTTAAAAACAATTACAGCGTATAGTTTTAGCAGAAGGAATTTTTGACTGATTCCTTTTACTATTATTTCCTGTCTAAACTATACTACATGAAAAAGCATCCGCATGTTCCTTTAAACGTTTCGTTACGGGTGGTACTCATCCGGCATGGAGAAAAGCCTTCCAAAGGGGATAATCTTTGCCCGAAAGGACTTAACAGGGCACTGGAATTACCTGCTGTACTGGACAAAATGATCGGAGTTCCGGATTTTACCTATGTCCCCAGGATCAATACAGGCGATGCTACCAGCAGTGTAAGAATGTTTCAAACGATTACTCCTTTTGCTGTAAAACATGGCCTGACCATTAACAGTTCTTGTAAAGATGCCGAAACCGGGAAAGTTGCCAACAAGATAAAACAGCATACCGGGATGGTGCTGGCTGTATGGGACCATACCAACATTCCTGCCATTGCAGCAAAGTTGGGAGTTACCGGTAAGCTGAAATGGGCCAAAGAGGATTTTGACAGTATTTGGATCATCGATTTTCTAAAAGGGGAGCCGGTTCCGGTTCTTACTATAAAACAGGAAAACCTGGACCCGAAAGGTGCTTGTAAATAAAATAAGTCCTCCATCTGCAATAATTCCAGCCGGATGTGCAGTGTTTGATCTTTTTCTTTAGTTTTAGAAACTAAACAAAAGTCAACCAATGACAAAAGTTGCTAATGAAGTAACAGACAAAGCTGTATTATCCCCGGCTATGCAGCACCTGAAATTATACACGAAGCAGGATGTGTTGTCGCTAACAAAACTCCGGAAGTTTGAAACCAAACTGGGGGAGCGGTTGCAAACGCTTCTGCATATTACTGATCTGGAAAGATCAATTACAGAATCAACGGCCCAATATGTACTGGTTGGTATTCCCGAAGACCTTGGCGCCAAAGGAAATTTTGGATTGGGGGGAGCAGATACATTGTGGGTGCCTTTTTTGCAAAGTTTTCTGAATGTGCAGAGCAATGATTTCTTCGATGGGGAAAATATTTTGCTGGTCGGGCACTTTGACTTTGGAGATATTCAATACCTGATAGATAAGACCGCCAAAAGTGAAGAGGAAAAGACAGAAGCCTATCGCCATGCTGTCATCACCGTGGATGATGAAGTGGAGCACCTGGTAAAGATCATCACAGCAGCTAAAAAGATCCCCATCGTAATTGGAGGCGGCCATAATAATTCTTATCCGCTGATAAAAGGTGCTGCCAAAGGGTGGCATAAAGCCGGTGTGCTGGAACTGGCACAGATCAATTGCATCAACCTGGATGCCCATGCTGATTACCGGCCGATGGAAGGAAGACATAGTGGTAATGCATTCCGCTATGCGGAGGAGGATGGTTATTTACAGAAATACTGCATTGTAGGCTTGCATGAAAATTTTCTGCCGCAAAACGTATGGATCGATATCGTCAACAACCCGTTCATCGACTGCATCACTTTTGAAGACATTTTTGTGCATGAGAAAAGGACCTTTCTCCAGGCAGTATCACATGCCACTGGTTTTACGGAAGACACCTTTACCGGAATTGACATTGACCTGGATGCCATTCAAAACACCCTGAGCAGTGCCATGACGCCGGTAGGTATAACACCGGTGCATGCCCGCCAGTACGTTTCTTTTGCGGCAGCAGATACCAAGCCGGCCTATTTACATATCTGCGAAGGCGCCACCCGGCTGAGTGATGGAAGAACGGATGCCACGAGCGGCAAACTGATCAGCTACCTGGTAAGTGATTTTGTAAAAGCACGGCAATTAGTAAACGGGTGATGTGATCTTGATATCCGCTTTATCAAAAGCTTTTTTATATCTTGACAATATTTTAGCTGCTTCTGTATTTTTATTCTGCAACAGCATCGATTTTTGTAATCCCAATAATGCCCAACCATTGTCATTATTGTTCATTAAATCTTTCCTGAAAACTTTTTCAGCATTCTTTCCATCGACATTTTCAAGATAAGCATTACCGAGATAATGTTTAGGATTTAATAACCAGTCCCGGGGTTCATTATATACCATATTTTCCTCTGCTATCACTGCTTTTGTAAATGCAGCTATTGCATCATCTGTTCTTTTTTGTTTCAGGGCAATAGTTCCTGTTAACAGGTTTTCAGCAACAATAGCCCCTTCCATAGCAGAAGAAAATGGGGTAAATGGTAACGCAAGGGTGCTGTCTTTCATCAGTTCCTTCATTTGATTCAGTTCTTCAGTGGCTTCTGCAAACCTGGATTGATTGGCTAATGCCATACCTCTTCCAAATCGGTAAAGAACGTTGCTGTACACGAGAGACAAATCGGGCTGTGACAACTGAAGTAGATCATACCATTTCCCGAACCGGATAAAAACCAGTGTGGGTGTCATGGATATATATTGCACCACATTGCCCATCGGGCCAGGGATGCTTAAGTAGTCTTTTGGAATACTGTTCACTGTTTCAAAGGCCGCAGCGACAGAAGTTGCAGATTGGCCGGCAAGCATGGCATTATTGGTTTTCATATGCAGATTATGAATGATGTAAAGGAAATCCGCATTGATAACCGGAGCATAAAGAGGGATTGTTTTTTTGTAACTAATAACCGCAGCGATATTTACATCCACGGCTTTTTGATAATTACCGGTTCTCAGATAAATGTGGGATGGCATATGAACTGTATGAGAAAGGCCCGGTGTTAATGTGCCTAAACGATTAGCACTGGGTAATGCTTTTGCGGCAAAAGGAGATGGTTCCATTACATGAATATAATAATGATTGGCACCCGGATGTTCGGGATTTTTTGTCAACAACTTTTCTAATAGCTCTCTAATTAAAGGGGTCCATGGTTTTGGGGTACCATTATTATACCACAAGTCCCATGGATGCTCCAGCATCATCGCATCAACATATAAAGCCTGTACATCAGGATGCGACGGATGGTTTTGGTAAACCTTTTTCATCATGGCTGTATATTCCGAATTCAACTTACTTCGGGTCATATCAGTTGAATCGGACGTATAACGAACAGCTATGGCATTTATCAATTGCTTTTCTACCGACGTTGAATTTGAAGCCAGTTCTTGTGCTTTTTTAACAGCTGCTAATGCCTCAGGGGATGCACGGTAGCCCAGATCGTTAATATTTGGGCCATAGCCCAATGCCTGTGCCCAATATAGCATGGCACAACGGGGATCGAATCTTACCGCTTTTTTAAATGATGCCATGGCTTCAATAATATGGAAACTATAATACATATTAATGCCCTGGTTAAAATAAAACTGGGCACTATCATCCTCCGTACTGATCTTCCACTTATAGTTGCCTGCACCGGGAATGGGAGGAATGTCGGTTTCGGCAAGCCACTCTTTTAATAACTCCCAGTCAGGCCCGCATCGGGCAATCACTTTCTTTTTATATTCAGGGGAAAATGAAGAGGGGTGATTAACCGTTCTTATTTCCTTTATACGAAATGCGAGTAACGCAGTGATTAAAGCAAACACAGCCAATAAAGGAAGCCTGGATTTCATACTGGTTGGTTTTGGATGTTAAAAGTTACGACTTTTTTTTACTAAATCATTTTACAGGCTTGCTTTTGATCAGTTTTTTTTCTATCAACGGGCATAAAAAAGTGCAGCCGAAACTGCACTCTTTGATTCTATAGTTGGTTACTATTACTCTGCTTCAGGCGTCAGGTATTGTGCATAGGCATACCCTTCCTCGTCATCTTTTGTTCTTATCAGCCACCATAGTTCGCTGGTTTGACTTACGACAGTAACAATTTCATGATGTGCTGCTTTTCCAACAATGGGCTGGTCGGTACCGGGGCCTTTGCGGATATTCAGGTTCGATTTTTCTGTTGTTACTTTTGCTTTGGTTACCGGCGCTGTTGACGTCACGTTGATATTCATCACAAGGTCGCCTGATAAAAAATTGGGATCTATTTTATCATACTCCGACCACAACATATCTTTTACAGCCCCGGTAGGTGCCTGTCCATCGATATACAATACACCATTTTCTTCCCGCACTTGCAGATCGGCAACACCGGAGATCGTTGCGGCATTAATAAGTCCCTGGTATTTATTCTGTACTAACATAATGATAGATTATTTTAATGATTATTTTATTTTTAATCCTGAAAGTTCATAACCGGCAGGTTTCAGCTTATCCAATGTTTGTTTTATCATAGCCCATTTTGCTTTTGCTATTTCACCTTTCAAAACGATCTTGCCATTTTCAACAGTACCTGTTACACCGGGATGGTCTTTCAGTGCGTCTGTAAGACCCTGGCTCAGCACATCCACTGCGGCATCTGTTGCCATAGGTGGCGGTGGGGGAGCAGCGATCGTACAATTGTTCACCACTTCTTTTACACCTTTGATTCCTTTTACCAGTTCAGCGCAATGGGTTTTACACATGTCGTCTTTACATTCACCGCTAATGGTGGCCACGCCTTTATCAACAGCAACCATGGTTCCTGCAGACATTGGGTCAGCTTTCAATGCTGTTTCAATAGCTGCCTTTATGTCAGCGTCCTTGGGTTTGCTTTTACAGGAAGAAAAACTGATCGCCAATGATGCAACGGCAACCAACAAGAAGGGTGTCAGATACTTTTTCATATTATTAATTTTTAGTGTGTAAAAATAAGGGTCTTTAAGACGAAGTGGCCTCTTTTAATAAAATTAATGTTTGGATAACCCGGATTGAATTTTCAAACAGCTATTGGCTGCAATTATATTGCCAGTAATAGTCAGGTGACTGTCTCCCGGTTTGATTTTGTATATTCATCATATGAAAAAGTGGCTGACCATAGCCGGAATGCTTGCATTTTCTGCCTCGTATTCACAGAATGAATTTGCCGCCACTACCTTTTATAATGAATTCCGGAAGATATCCACAGATGCACAAAACGGCTTTGTCCTGAATAAAGGAGCCAAAAAAAATGCGGAGTATGAAGAAGTGACCGATGAGTATGCAGCTAAACTGCACCTGTCCCTTGCCGACTCAGGCAAAATAGTCTATCCGGTAAATGGAATCCCTTATGCAATTTATTTTTTTGAACCTTCTAAAAACCGGCTGAAAGTGGATCAGCGGGGATTAAACCTGCGGGAGGCGGTTGGTACCGCATACGGCAAACTACTTTATGTAAGAACGGAAACCAATGTGATCAGAGATAAGATATTTTCCACCACCCTTTTTTATGATACCCCGGAAACAGACGATAAGAAAAAGGCATTGTTTAAATTATCCATTTACTACCTGAATGGACTGTACCACTTGAGTTTTGAAATAAAAGGTAAACCAGCAGGTGCTTAACTGGCTACTTATCCAGTTCCATTATCTTTTCAAACAGCCGCTCATACTCTTTATTCAACTGCTCTGTTTCTTCCTGTGCTTTTTTATACGTTGTTTCTGCTTCGGTGAATTTATTTTTATCAGAATAGATAGCCGGGTCAACAAGGGCCGCTTCCAGTGTAACTTTTTTTAATTGCAACGCTGCCAGCTTTTCTTCCACCTGCTGAAATTGCCGTTGCATTTTTTGCAACTCTTTCTTTGCTTCCTTATTTATAGGCAGAGAGGAGGGAGGTTTACTATCGTGAGCCCGAATGGATTCAGTATTTTTATTCTTACCAGCTCCGCCCTGTGTCTTATCAGATCGTTGCGTAGTAGTATCCTGCTTCTGACCTCTTACTTCCGACTTCTGACCTCTGACCTCCGACTTCTGATTTCTTCCCTCCAGCTTCTTATTTTCCTGTTCCTGCCGGGCCATTCGTTCTTTCCAGGCCACCCATTCTTCATACCCGCCTTTGAATTCTTTTATCTGGTGATCAACGATCTCCCATATCTTATTAGCGGTTTTGGAAACAAAATACCGGTCGTGACTTACCAGGATGATGCTTCCCTCATATTTATCCAATGCTTCTATCAGCAGGTCACAACTGTGCATGTCAAGGTGGTTCGTCGGTTCATCCAGCATCAGGAAGTTGGCTTTGCTCACAATTACTTTGGCCAATGCCACCCTGGCCTTCTCACCACCACTGAGTATTTTGATCTTTTTATCGGCATCATCGCCACTAAATAAGAAACAACCGAGCAGGCCCCGTAGTTCCAGCTCCGACATCTGGCTGCCGCATTCTTTCATTTCATCAATAATGGCATTGTTGATGTTCAATGCTTCCAGCTGGTGCTGTGCATAAAAGCTTTCATCTACATTATGCCCCCATTTTCTTTCCCCGCTGCAAGGCTCGGTGCCGGCAATGATGCGCAACAGGGTGGATTTCCCTTTCCCGTTGGCGCCGATCAGTG
>JBEBIF010000049.1:0-14741 GCA_040080515.1 Chitinophagaceae bacterium
TGGACAGGAAAACATTCCGTCCGATAGGCACCCGTACCGCCGTGTATCTATTGCAGGAATGGCGCTACGGCTGGCAGCGTTTTGGTGAGCATATGGACAATACATTCCTCGATCCATTTATTGAAGGCGCCTGGATGACAAAACATAATGGCAAGTATTATTTTCAGTACGGTGCACCGGGAACGGAGATGAGTGGCTATGCAGATGGTGTGGTAATGAGTGACAGACCATTGTTTGATGGTCGTCAGACGTTTCCGCAATCTGATCCATTTAGTTTTAAAGCAGGTGGTTTTTCAAGAGGCGCTGGGCATGGTGCCACCTTCCAGGATAATGGGGGCAATTACTGGCATGTGTCCACCAGTATCATTTGTGTAAAGAATACCTGGGAAAGACGAATGGGAATATGGCCGGCAGGTTTTGATAAGGATGATGTAATGTGGTGCAATACAGAGTTTGGAGATTACCCGCATTACTTACCCGGGGTGGAAGGGAAAGAACATGGTGCATTCACCGGCTGGCATTTGCTGAATTATAAAAAACCGGTTACTGTTTCATCCACGCTGGGCAGCTTTTATGCAAACAATGCCGTGGATGAAAGTATAAAAACATACTGGAGCGCCGTTTCGGCTAATAAGGGCGAATGGATACAAACAGACCTGGGGAATGTGTCCACCGTAAATGCGGTGCAGGTAAACTATGCCGACCAGGATGCAGAGTTTATCGGGAAGCAAACGACCATCTATCATCAATACAAACTGTATTATTCAGTAGATGGTAAAAAATGGACCGTTTTGGCAGATAAAAGCAATAACAAGACCGATGTGCCACATGATTATGTAGAACTGGCTGCACCGGTACAAGCCAGGTATATTAAACTGGAGAACATACATATGCCGACAGGCAAGTTTGCAATAAGTGGTCTTCGGGTATTTGGAAATGGTAACGGTGCGAAGCCGGATGCAGTACGAAACCTGATCGTATTGCGGACAGAAAAAGATAAACGCAGCGCTTATATCAAGTGGACACCAGTGGATAATGCATTTGCTTATAACTTGTATTTCGGCACAGCACCGGATAAATTATACAGCAGCATTATGATACATGACTTCAACGAGTATTGGTTCAAGGCGATGGATAAATTGAAAACGTACTACTTTACAATCGAAGCTATAAATGAGAACGGCGTCAGTGAGAAAACAAAGCTGATAAAAGTTGACTGATATGATAAAAAGGAAAGCAATATACCTGCTTATTATTACCTTATGCTTTGTAGTGCCAGTAAAGGCACAGCAGGGAGTCCCATATTGGGACGAGGTGCAGGCATTAAAGAAAAAGGACAGCCTGTCATTCCCGGCAGCTAACCAGGTTTTATTCATTGGCAGCTCTTCTTTTACCATGTGGAAAGATGTGCAGGATTATTTTCCAAAACACAAGATACTGAACAGGGCATTTGGTGGTTCCACACTATTGGATATGATCCGTTTCCGGTATGAGGTGATCTATCCGTATCAGCCCAAACAAATCGTTATGTATTGTGGTGAAAATGATTTTGCCTCCAGCGATACGGTAACAGTGGAAATGGTATTGAGCAGATTTAAGATGCTATATAAACTCATCCGGGCAAAATACCCCGCCACTCCCTTTTTATATGTATCAATGAAACCAAGTCCCAGCAGGGCACACCTGATGCCAAAATATGCTGAAGCGAATAGACAGATCGAATTGTTTTTAAAGGCAGACCCGAAAGCAACTTTTGCAGATGTGTATTCTAAGATGCTGAAAGCTGACGGCACTCCAATGGAGGATATTTTTTTGGGAGATAATTTGCACATGAATGCAAAAGGGTATTCCATCTGGAAAAAAGTATTGGAAAAAATGCTGCTCAAATAAAATGGAAATGAAACAACAGCGAAAGATCATACTGGCACTACTGGTTTTATCATACTTCCTGGCAGGTTGTAAGCAAAAAACAGCTGTCACAAAGATAGCTTTTGGCTCCTGCGGCTACCAGGATGAACCACAGCCGGTGCTTACACTGGCAGCGGAACAAAATCCTGCCGCCTTTATATTTCTTGGGGATAATATTTATGGCGACACCGATAACATGGACACCCTTCGCAACAAATACACCCGCTGGATGACACAGCCTGATTTTAAACGATTAGACAGCAGCACAAAAATTTTCGCCACCTGGGATGATCATGACTTTGGGTGGAATGACGCAGGTACGCATTATGCGTTCAAAAAAGAATCCAAAGAGATATTCATGGAGTTTTTTAAAGAACCTGCCGGGAGCGAACGCAGAAAACATGAAGGTATTTACAAAACAGAATACCTGGAGCAGGATGATAAAAAGATACAGGTCATTTTACTGGATGTGCGATCTTTCAGAAACGACCTGTTACCATACGACACCTTTGTAAAATTACCGAGGGAACATTATTTCTACACACCTGATTACAAACCGCACACTTCGGCAGACAGTACATTACTGGGTGAAGAGCAATGGAAATGGCTGGGTGAGGAACTGAAAAAACCCGCAGACCTTCGTTTGATCTGCAGCGGTTCACAATTTAGCATCGAGTATAATGGCTATGAGGCATGGGCTAATTTTCCGCATGAGCAGAAAAGGATGCTGGAACTGATTAAAAACACTAAAGCAAGCGGAGTGCTCTTTTTAACAGGTGATGTGCATTATGCAGAGATATCCAGGCTGGAAGAACCCGGTTTGTATCCTATATATGATGTAACCGCAAGTGGCATCACTTCCACCTGGGATTTTGCCACACTAAATAAGAACAGGATCGAAGGCCCGGTGATGGATAATCATTTTGGCCTGCTTACTATCGAGTGGAAGAAAGACCCGGTCATCAGGATGGAGATCATTGACAAATATAAGAACAGTCGTATCGAATATACGATCAGTAAAAGCCAGATAGAGTTTAAATAAGCAATCAATCACACATAAACAGAACAACAATGAAAAGGATCGTATCAGTTTTTTTAATGGTGGTGCTGCTGATATCTTTCAGCCAGTTAAGCGCACAGCAAACTAATGATGCTAAGATGAAAACCTTCATTGATGCATTAATGAAAAAAATGACACTGGAAGAAAAGATCGGCCAGTTGAACTTACCGGGCAGCGGTGATATTGTAACAGGCCAGGCCCAGAGTTCAGATATTGGTAAAAAGATCAAAGAAGGAAAAGTGGGGGGCTTATTTAATATTAAGTCGGTAGCTAAGATAAGGGAGGTGCAGAGAGTGGCAGTGGAACAAAGCCGTCTGAAGATCCCATTAATATTTGGTATGGATGTGATACATGGGTATGAAACAGTTTTTCCTATTCCGTTAGGCTTAAGCTGTAGTTGGGATATGAAATTGATCGAGAACAGTGCCCGTATCGCTGCCATTGAGGCCAGCGCTGACGGTATCAACTGGACCTTTTCACCGATGGTGGATATATGCAGAGATGCCCGCTGGGGACGCATCGCAGAAGGCAGCGGTGAGGATGCCTACCTGGGCTCACAAGTAGCCGGTGCAATGGTAAAAGGATACCAGGGGGATGATCTTACAAAAAATAACACGATCATGTCTTGCGTAAAACATTACGCCTTGTATGGTGCAGCAGAAGCCGGCCGTGATTACAATACCACCGACATGAGTCACCAGCGGATGTATAATGATTATTTCCCTCCGTATAAAGCAGCAGTAGATGCAGGTGCAGGAAGTGTGATGGCCTCCTTTAATGAAATTGATGGCGTGCCAGCCACCGCTAATAAATGGTTGTTGACAGATGTGCTGCGCAAGCAATGGGGTTTCAAAGGATTTGTGGTAACCGATTATACCGGTATCAACGAAATGATAGATCATGGTATTGGTGATGAGCAAACAGTGTCAGCAAGAGCATTGATGGCTGGTATTGACATGGATATGGTGGGAGAAGGGATCTTAAAAAATACTCAAAAATCACTGAAGGAAGGAAAAGTGACCATGGCACAGATAGATGCCGCCTGCAGAAGGATACTGGAGGCAAAATATAAACTCGGTTTATTTGATGATCCTTATAAATACTGTGATGAGAACAGGGCAAAAACAGAAATCTTTACTGCAGCGCATCGCAACATAGCAAGAAGTACAGCGGCACAGAGTTTTGTTTTGTTAAAGAATCAGAACAATCTGCTTCCCCTGAAGAAAAGCGGAACCATTGCTTTGATAGGCCCGCTGGCAGACAATAAAGAGAATATGCCCGGAACCTGGAGTGTGGCAGCCAATTTTGATAAAGCTACTTCGGTATTAGCAGGATTGAAAGAAGTGTTGGGCGATAAAGTAAAGATCTTACATGCAAGGGGATCTAACCTGGATGAAGACAGTTTGTTTGAAGAAAGGGCTGGTATGTTTGGTAAATCACTACGACGGGACAGCCGTCCTGCATCTGTGATTCTGCAGGAAGCCCTCGATATTGCCAACCAGTCAGATGTTATTGTGGCTGCTTTAGGTGAATCATCTGAAATGAGTGGCGAATCATCCAGCCGCTCTGATATTGAGATTCCACAATTACAACAGGATCTGCTGAAAGCATTACTGAAAACCGGTAAGCCGGTAGTACTGGTATTGTTTACTGGCCGCCCCTTAGCATTGAAATGGGAAAATGATAATGTTCCGGCAATTTTAAATGTATGGTTTGGTGGCAGTGAAGCCGGCTATGCTATTGCTGATGTACTGTTTGGTGATGTAAATCCTTCCGGAAAACTTAGTACCACTTTCCCGCAGAATGTGGGACAAGTGCCGATCTTTTATAATCACAAAAACACCGGCCGCCCATTGGGTGAAGGACAGTGGTTTTCCAAATTCCGTTCTAATTATTTAGATGTGAGCAATGAACCGGTTTACCCGTTTGGTTATGGATTAAGTTACACCTCCTTCAGCTATAGTGATATTAAACTCAGCAGTGCCTCATTAAAAGGCAATCAAACACTGACAGCCTCTGTTACTGTTACTAATACTGGTATGTATGATGGCAAGGAAGTAGTACAATTATATATCCGTGATGTGGTGGGTAGTGTTACAAGACCTGTAAAAGAACTTAAAGGTTTCCAGAAGATAGAGCTGAAAGCAGGCGAAAGCAAAACCGTTACATTTAGCATCACCCCTAATGACCTGAAATTCTATAACTACGACCTTAAAAATGATTGGGAAGCCGGTGAGTTTCACATTATGATCGGCGGAAACTCAAGAGATCTAAAAACAGCAAAAATCAATTGGGTTAAGTAGGACATAAACTGAAATAACTGGTTGGATTTTGCATAATCTCAATATGATCTATAAAAGAACAGCCCTGTTTGTTGCTATGTCTTTCTTTCTGACAGCTGCCCATGCTCAGCCGGGAAGGATTGATTCAGCTATGATCGCAAAACCGGCATTTCATTTTTTACCGGAATATACTTTTGATGTACCTGCCAGCCCGGCATCATGGAAAGATCAAAAGCCGGGTATGCATGTGGCGTTTGGGTCAACGGATGAAGTGTATTTCAGAAGAGAGGTTCCTGCGCTGCAAAATGAGACAAGAGTATTGGAAACAACAGGGTGGAAGGGAGAACGTATTAATGCAATGATCCTGGTTTGGTCGGCGGACACGGTAAACCAGGTTCGCTTTACATGGAGCGATCTTAAAAATGCCAAAGGCAATGTGATCAGTAAAAAGGATATGCAATTGCATATGATCCGGTATGTGATATCCAATTATCCTTACGATGCAAGAGAGGTTAGTTGTGGTGAAGGACCGGTTGACAAAGCCTGGCTGATGCCTGACAGATTTGAAGCATTTGATCGGTTCGATGTACCCGGGGAAACAGTCAGACCCGTATGGCTTTCTATTAATATCCCTTCATCCACTGTGCCCGGTACCTATAATGGAAAGATCGAAGTGGTATCCGATAAAGGAACCACAACCCTGGATCTGAAAATAAAAGTACAGGATCATGTACTGCCCCGGCCACACGACTGGACTTTCAGACTGGACCTCTGGCAAAACCCCTGGGTGATAGCAGAGTATTATCATGTAAAACCCTGGTCGGCAGAACATATGATTTTGCTGGAGAAGCATTTGAAATTATATGCAGAGGCAGGTGGGAAATTCATCACTACTTATGCCGTGCATTCTCCCTGGTCTGATAATTCCTATATGATTGAAGGCGCTATGATCGAATGGATCAAACGAAAAAATGGTTCCTGGAAATTTGATTACAGCATTTTTGATCAATATGTGCAACTATGCATGAAAACAGGAATTGATAAAGCCATTACCATTTATACACCCATTCCCTGGGGAGAAAGATTTCGTTACCTCGATGAGGCCACCGGTAGTTATGTGTATGAAAGATGGCTGCCAACAACCGATACCTTTAAAACCAACTGGAATGTTTTTCTTACAGATTTAAAAATACATCTGGAGAAAAAAGGCTGGTTTAATAAAACCTATATTGGTATTAATGAGAATGCGATGGAGCAAACCCTTTCTGCCATTAAGGTGGTAAAAGAGCATTCAGCAAAATGGAAGATCACATATGCGGGAGACTGGCACCAGGAGTTAGATGCTCTTTTGGATGATTACTCTTGCGTGTATGGCAAAGAACCGGGAATTAATGATGTACAAAAAAGGAGTTCAAGGAAATTCACCTCAACCTATTATATATGTTGTACGCCGGCAAAGCCCAATACATTCGTATTCTCCCCGCCTGTAGAAGGACGGTGGCTTGGCTGGTATGCACTGGCACATGGCTATGACGGCCTGTTGCGCTGGGCGTATGATGCATGGCCGGCAGATCCTGTACGTGATGCACGGCATTTGTTGTGGCCCGCCGGTGATTGTTTCATGGTGTATCCTGGTGCAGCTTCTGGCATACATTTCGAAAAAATGAGGGAAGGAATTGCAGACTATGAAAAAATGAAAATACTGCTGTCAAAGGCAACCAACTCACCAAATGCAAAAGTAAAACAACTCGCAAAGGACCTTGAAGCTCATTTATTGATATTTGTAAATGAAAGCGAATTCAAAAGTGAGAAGTTGCAAAGCGATATTGAAAAAGGAAGAATGATCATTGAAGCGTTGGGAGATATGCTTTCAAAACCTGCTGTAAAATAATTTGATGAAGGCTGCGCATAAAAGAGGATCCAAACAAAGACTTGCTGTATGAACCGGCTTATTTTGATAGTTATATTACTGGCAGGAACCATCAGTGGAACTGCTCAGCCAATATTTCAACTATTCTCACCAGATTCTTCTTTGCGCCTCGAAATTAGGTTGACAGAGAATATTTCCTATTCTCTCTATGCAGGACCTGTATTGTTAGTCCATTCCCCGTCTGTTGACTTACACCTGGCCAATGGGAAAAAACTCTCGGACCAGGCAGTAGTTACCGGTCATAAGTACAGCCGCAAGAATGAAGAGATCTCTGTTCCTGTTCCTTACAGAACAAAAAAAATATCCAGCCAGTACAATCATCTTGGCCTGGCGCTGAAAGAACCTTTTCTCCTGGAATTCAGGTTGTATAATGATGGGATGGCCTATCGGATCGGCACTATGTTTCTTGATACTATTACCATTAAAAATGAAATAGTATTATTTGAAGTGGATACCAAATCCGCTGCATGGTTTCCGCATATTGATAAACGCACCGGTATGGACCGTTTCCATACCAGCTTTGAAGGCATTTATAAAAAAGAAATACTGGAACAGGTAGCTGATACCATGCTTACTTATGCACCGGTTACTGTTTCATTGCCGAACGGCTACAGCCTGGCATTTTCAGATGCTAATTTGTATGATTACCCTGGAATGTTTTTAGAACGAACCAAAAAAGGATTGCGGGGCGTATTTGCACCATACCCATTACAGGAGGAAATGACAAATGGCGAATTCCCTCAACTGATCGTAACAGAAAGAGCAGATTACATTGCCAAAACAGGAGGGCTGAGGATGCTGCCCTGGAGAGCCGTATTAGTGGCAAAAAATGACAAGGAGCTTCCGGCAAATGATCTTCTTTATACTTTAGGCGATCCCCCAACCCACAAAGATTTTTCCTGGGTGAAGCCCGGCAAAGGCACCGATGAGTGGATCACAGGGATCAATTTATTCAATGTGCCTTTTGTGGCTGGCCTCAATACAGCTACTTATAAATATTATATTGATTTTGCCAAACGGTTTGGCTTCAACCAGGTCATGCTCGATGCCGGCTGGAGTGATTATAAGGACCTGTTCAGGATCAACCCGGATATTAATATGAATGAACTGGTGCAGTATGCAAAAAAGAACGGAGTGAAACTTATGCTCTGGACGCTTTGCTCCACACTGGATAAACAACTGGACAGTGCGTTGACACAATTCAATAAGTGGGGTGTGGAATCAATCATGACAGATTTTATGGACCGGGATGATCAGCTAATGGTGAATTTCTATCATCGTATGGCAAAAGCCTGTGCAGACCATAAGATATCCATTATGTTTCATGGCGCATTTCCGCCCAAAGGATTTAATCGTACCTGGCCCAATGCCATCACACAAGAAGGGGTGCTTGGTGCGGAATGGAATATCTGGAGTGAACTGGCCACGCCAGAACACAATGTGGCGATCGCTTATACCAGGATGCTGGCAGGCCCGCTGGATTATGAACCCGGGTTATTATTAAACGCACCGAAAGATCAGTTCAGACAGGTTGGAAAAAATCCGATGAGCATTGGTACCCGCTGCCATCAACTGGCAATGTTTGTAGTGTATGACAGCCCGCTGCAAATATTCAGTGGTAATATCAGCCAGGGAATGAAAGAACCGGCATTTATGGAATTGCTCGGGAGTATTCCTACCATATGGGATGAAACAAAGATCCTGCAGGGAAAGACCGGTGAGTATATCATCACCGCCAGGCGAAAAGGAAATGACTGGTATGTGGCCGGACTGAATGGCAATACTGCAAGAGAAATTTCTATGCCACTTGATTTTATTAAACAAGGTACTTATGATATCACAGTTTGTAAAGATGGATTGAACGCACATAATTATGGAAGTGATTATGATCTGAAGAAAACGCTGTTCAGTAAAATAGAAAAACGTACTATTACTATGGCACCGGGAGGAGGATTCCTGCTGAAGCTGATAAAAAAGTAACGATAAACAGGTAATATGAAATATATAATTGTATGTGTGGGTTTGCTGTGTACACACTGCTTGGCTGCACAGAAGAAAACCATTGACCAGAAAGTGGATTCTGTATTGAAACTGATGACACTCGAAGAAAAAGTGGGACAGATGAACCAGTATAATGGAGATTGGGCTGCCACAGGCCCTATCACCAAAGATGGAGACAAACAAAACCAGATCAGAAAAGGAATGGTGGGAAGCATGCTTAATGTAACAGGTGTTGATCATACAAGAACACTGCAGGAGATCGCTATGCAGTCAAGATTAAAAATTCCATTATTGTTTGGACAGGATGTCATTCACGGCTACCGCACCACGTTCCCCATTCCATTAGCCGAAGCGGCCAGTTGGGATATCCCTGCCATTGAGCAAACTGCAAGAATTGCCGCCACAGAAGCAGCAGCTGCCGGTGTGCACTGGACATTTGCCCCAATGGTGGACATTGCCCGGGATCCCCGCTGGGGAAGAGTGATGGAAGGTGCCGGCGAAGACACTTATCTCGGCAGCCTGATCGCTGCTGCAAGGGTAAAAGGATTCCAGGGAAAAGGGTTCGGTAACACAGATGCAGTAATGGCTTGTGCCAAACATTTTGCAGCCTATGGTGCAGCAGTAGGCGGCCGGGATTATAATAGTGTTGATATGAGCCTTCGCCTTTTGCATGAAGTGTACCTGCCTCCATTCAAAGCAGCAGCCGATGCAGGTGCTGCCACATTCATGAATTCTTTTAATGATCTGAATGGCATACCGGCCACAGGAAATAAATATTTACAGAGGGATATACTAAAAGGACAATGGAAATTCAAAGGTTTTGTAGTGAGTGACTGGGGCAGTGTGGGAGAAATGATCAATCATGGTTATTCAAAAGATAATGCAGAAGCTTCTATGCAGGCCACTAATGCCGGCAGTGATATGGACATGGAAAGCAGGAGTAATATTCAACACCTGGTAAGGCTGGTAAAGGAAGGCAAAGTAAAGATGGCGACCATTGATGATGCAGTACGTCGCATCCTTAAAAAGAAATTTGAAATGGGTTTGTTTGATGATCCATTCAAATTTTGTAATGAAGCAAGAGAAAAAGAACAATGGAACAACCCGGCACATTTGAAAACATCGGAAGCAATGGCGAAGAAAAGCATGGTGCTGTTAAAGAATGAAAAACAGTTGCTCCCCTTGTCAAAGCAAACAAAGACCATTGCGTTGATAGGCCCTTTTGTAAAAGGTATCAGAGACAACCTCGGTTTCTGGAGTTATGAATGGCCGGATGATACGGCACGAATTGTTACGCTTTGGGATGGAATGCAAAAAAAGAGTGCACCCGGTTCAAAATTGCTGTATGCCAATGGATGCGGTATCCGTGATACCAGCCGGGCCGGTTTTGCAGAAGCTGTTTCAGTGGCAGCACAATCAGATATTGTAATTATAACAGTGGGTGAAGCCAGGGATATGAGTGGCGAAGCCAAAAGCCGCAGCAGTATTCAATTGCCCGGCGTACAGGAAGAATTGATAAAAGCAGTGCTGGCAACAGGCAAACCGGTGGTGGTGCTTATTAGTGCCGGGCGGCCACTGACCTTTAACTGGACGGCTGATAACGCACCGGCTATTATATATACCTGGTGGCTGGGAACACAGGCGGGTAATGCTATTGCAGATGTGTTATTCGGCGACTATAATCCCTCCGGAAAATTGCCCATGAGTTTTCCCCGGACAGAAGGGCAGATACCGATCTACTATAATTATTATAATACGGGGCGCCCCGCCAGAAATGACAGCGACCTGAATTATGTATCCGCTTATACGGATCTTCCCAACAGCCCAAAGTTTCCATTTGGATACGGATTGAGTTATACAAAATTCGAATACAGCGATATCCGGTTAAGCAAAGATCAGTTTAAGCCCGGAGAAAAGCTGGAAGCCATCGTTACCGTTCGCAATGCAGGTAGCTATGATGGGGAGGAAGTGGTACAATTATATATAAGAGATATAACCGGCTCTGTAGTAAGACCGGTGAAAGAGTTGAAAGGATTTCAAAAAGTAATGATAAAAGCAGGCGAAGCAAAAGAGATCAGGTTTTCAATCGGCGCCGAAGACCTCCGGTTCTATGACGATAAACTACAGTTCATTTACGAACCCGGAGAGTTTCAATTGTTCATTGGTGGTAATAGCCGGGAGGTGAAGGAAAAAAGTTTTCAGTTGATAAAATAGAAAGCCTACTTCACCTCTTCAAAATCTATATAATCACCGGCTTTTGCTTTTGGCTCTGGGTTTGAAGGAGAAGGTTGTGCAGTATTGGCTTGCTGCTGATGGCGCATTTGTTCTTCCATACGGCTGTGCATTTCCCTGAATCCTTTTTTGATCTTCCTGGAAGCGAGATAGACCGGAATTACCAGTTTGAAAATGAACTGGTATAATATATAAGCCAAAATGGCGTATAAAACGTATTTCACAAGTCAAAGATAAGATGGCTTGTTTTGAGGCTGGCGGAAAAAAAATGGTGTTTACCGAAATAGAGGCCCCGCTTTTTGTCTGCGTTATTTGGCTGGAATAGCACATTTACCTTACATTTGCGTCGGAAATAGCAGTAAGAAGGGAACGAGGCCGTTCCCTTCTTCTTTTATACCACATGAGCAGCGACACACAAATACAAGTATTAGAAAAGAAGGTGGAAGCACTGATAAGCGCCGAGCCCGAGCTTTTCCTGGTGGAAGTGAAGATCAAACCCACCAATAATATTAAGATCTTTATCGATGGAAACCAAGGAGTTAGCATCGAAAAGCTGGTTCAGTACAACCGGCGGCTGTACAAACAGTTAGAAGAGGAGAATATGTACCCCAACGGCGATTTTTCGCTGGAAGTATCCTCTCCGGGGCTGGAGGAACCGCTGAAACTGCACCGCCAGTACCTGAAAAATATTGGCCGTTATGTGGAAGTGACAGACCTGGAAGGGGGTAAAAAAGAGGGCAAACTGATTAATGCTGATGAAACAGGCATTGTAGTGGAAGTACAAACTGGAAAAGGAAAGAAACTGGAAATAGTGCAACACACTCTTCCATTTAGTAATATAAAATCAACAAAAATTCAAATTAAATTCTAAAAAAAGTTGCGAGTCCTGAGCTGTGAGCTGCGAGACAACCCCACTCCTGTAGGGTTCAAACTCGAAACTCAAAACTCAAAACTAAATTCATGAGTTATGGCAAGTATCAACCTGATAGAGGCGTTCCAGGATTTTAAAGAGGCGGAAAATATTGACCGCCCCACCATGATGAAAGTGGTGGAAGATGTATTTAAGACCTTGCTGCGCAAAAAATACACCAGTGATGAAAACTTTGATGTGATCGTAAATGCGGAAAAAGGAGACCTGGAGATCATCCGCCGCCGGATGATCGTTGAAGACGGACAGGTAGAAGACCCGCTGGCACAGGTAGCGTATTCTGATGCTGTGAAAATTGAACCCGATTTTGAAGTAGGGGAAGAATTATACGAAGAGATCGACCTGCTGGACTTTGGCCGCCGGGCTATCCTTGCTGCCAAGCAAACACTGGCCAGCCGGATCAGCGATCTGAAAAAGAATGTACTGGCCAAAAAGTATGGCGACCGCATCGGTGAGATCATCAGTGCCGAAGTATACCAGGTATGGAAAAAAGAGATCCTGTTATTGGATGAGGAAGGCAATGAATTGATACTACCCAAGAGTGAACAAATACCACAAGACTATTTCAAAAAAGGAGAGAATATCCGTGCTGTAGTGAAGAAAGTAGATATGAAAAATAATAGCCCGGTAATCATCCTTTCCCGTACTTCTCCCGACTTTCTGGCTAAATTGCTGGAAATAGAAGTACCCGAGATATTTGACGGCCTGATCGTTATTAAAAAGATCGTCCGGGATCCGGGAGAAAGAGCTAAAGTTGCCGTAGAGTCATTTGATGATCGTATTGACCCCGTTGGTGCCTGTGTGGGTATGAAAGGAAGCCGGATCCATGGTATTGTGAGAGAACTGAAAAATGAGAATATTGATGTGATCAACTGGACAAGCAATATCCAGTTGCTGATACAACGTTCCCTTACTCCTGCCAAGATAACCAGCATGGAACTGGATAATGAAGGTAAACACGCCAATGTGTACCTGAAGCCGGACCAGGTTTCCCTGGCAATTGGCCGCCGCGGTGTAAACATCAAACTGGCAACAGAATTGACCGGTTATGAACTGGATGTATATCGTGACAATGAAGGAGAAGTAGATGAATTTGATATTGACCTTGAAGAATTCAGCGATGAGATCGAATCATGGGTGATCGACGAACTGAAAAGAGTGGGTTGTGATACCGGCCGCAGTGTGCTGAATCTTACGCCGGAAGAACTGGAAAGAAGAACTGATCTGGAAAAAGAAACGATCGCTGATGTAAGACGAATATTGAAAGAAGAATTTGAAAAAGAATAATGCAAGTGTGGAAATGAGATAATGTGAAAGTGTGAAAATGAGCTTTCATTTACAGCATTCTCACATTTGCCACATTTACCACATTTTCATATTAATAAAACCTGAATGGCAGAATTAAAATTACCAAGATTATTAGCCGCGGCCAAAGAGTTCAACATTGGCCAGGATACCCTTATTGACTTTTTGATAGGCAAAGGTTTCCCGAAAGATGAACTGAAGCCCACCTCAAAGCTTACTGAGGAGATGTACCGTTCGCTGCAACAGGAGTTTCAGGGCGATAAGGCTGCTAAAATGAAAAGCGACCAGCTCGAACTTCCCAAAGGAGCACAAGCCGAAGCCAAAAAGAAAAAGGAAGATGAAGAGATCCTTTTCAAAAAAGAAGAAAAAACCACAGCCAAAGCAACAAAGAAAGCAGAAGAACCCAGGCCCGCAGAAGAAGTATCTGCAGAAGCAATACCAGCAAAAGCCAAAAAAGAAGAAGAAAAGACCGAAGAAGAAATTGTGAAGGTGGAAGCACCGGAACTGGAAGGACCTAAAGTGGTGAAAAAAATTGACCTCTCAACCATTGATTCTTCCACACGGCCAAAGAAAATAACCAAAGCAAAAAAAGACCTGCCCACCGGGACGGAAGAGCCTAAGGCAGAAGAGCCTGTTGCCAAAGAAACAGAGAAACCCGCAAAAGGCAAGGCTAAGAAAACAAAGAAAGAAGAAGAGGAAGAAGTAAATAAGGCAGCAAAAGAAGTAGTGGCAAAAGAGGAGCCTGTTGCAGAAGATCAGCCGGCAGTTATTGAGAATATTGAAGTGGAAAAACTGACAGGGCCCAAGATCCTTGGAAAGATCGAATTACCAGTTGACAATGATACAAGACCGGTAAAAGACGAAAAGAAAAAAAGGAAACGTATCCCGATCGAAAAGAAAGATGTTAAGCGGGAAATATTCATTAATAAAGATACCGGTGGCGACAGAAGACAAGGTGGCGGCACTGGCGGCGGTGGAAACTTTAACCGGGGCCGTGGTGGCACTACAACAGGCGGCACCGGAGGCAGGAGACCCATAACTACCGGAGGAAGAAGAGAAGATAAACTGATCGACGAAAAAGAAATTCAGAAAAAG
>JBEBIF010000050.1:0-14735 GCA_040080515.1 Chitinophagaceae bacterium
CCGTGGTTGATGATATGGCTATTTTAAATGCAGTAACGACCGATCAGTTCAATCATGCTCCTGCACAATTATTGATGCACTGCGGCACACCGCGGCTGGGAAGGCCCAGTTTAGGTTCCTGGGTAACATATGGATTGGGATCGGAGAATAAAAACTTACCCGGCTTTGTGGTACTGACCTCCGGAGGTAATAATCCGGATGCAGGAAAAAGTGTTTGGGGCAGCGGCTTTCTACCCAGTGTGTACCAGGGTGTGCAATGCAGAAGCGAAGGTGACCCGGTATTATTTATAAAAGACCCGAATGGCATGGACAGGGATCTGCGCAAAGCGTCCATAGATGCCATTAACAAAATAAACCAGGAGCAATACGAAGAATACCAGGACCCGGAAATACTTTCCCGGATCGCACAGTATGAAATGGCGTACAAGATGCAGATATCTGTTCCGGAAGTAATGAACATTAATGACGAACCTGAGTATATCCATAAAATGTATGGAACAAAACCGGGACAAGCCAGTTTTGCCAATAATGTTTTACTGGCAAGGAAGCTGGTGGAAAAAGGCGTTCGGTTTGTACAGTTGTTTGACTGGGGCTGGGATGCGCATGGCGATTCACCAGAGAATGCAGTGGATGTGGGGTTGATCAATAAATGTCGTACAGTGGATAAGCCGATCACCGCATTGTTGCTGGACCTGAAGCAAAGAGGATTACTGGACGAGACATTGGTGGTATGGGGAGCAGAATTTGGAAGAACACCCATGCAGGAAAACAGGGAAGGGAAAAAAATGCCTTTCAAAGGAAGAGACCATCATGGAGAGGCATTCAGTATGTGGATGGCAGGAGGAGGCATAAAAGGAGGCACCAGCTATGGCGAAACCGATGAGATCGGCTACAGCATTGTGAATGGCAAGGCAGAAGCTTTCGATATACAAGCTACTATTTTAAACCGGCTGGGTTTTGATCATGAGAAATTTACTTATGAATCCCAGGGACGGCCATTCCGCTTAACTGATGTAAGCGGAAAAGTGATCACCGATATTTTAGCATAACATCAATTGTGACAGGCAAAGAATCAACATGAAACACAACAGGAGGAATTTCATCAAACTAACCGGCGCTGCCACCACGGCAGCTCTTTTATCTTCATTGGAATCCGTTGCTGCAGCGAACAAACCTTCTTTTACAGTAAATAAGGATTTTGAATTGCTCATTTTAGCTACCGATTGGGGATATACCGGTTCTTATGACAGTTTTTTTGCCAAAATAAAAGCAGACGGATATGATGGTGCTGAAACCTGGTGCCCGGGAGATGAAAAGGGAAGAACCGAACTGGCAACTGCTGTGCAAAAACATGGAATGAAAGTAGGCTTGCTGTATGGTGCCGGTGATAGTAACCCACAGAAAAATTATGATGAATTTGTAAAAACATTGAATGAGTGTGTTGCGCTGAATCCTATCTATATCAATTGTCATACGGCCAAAGATTTTTTTACACCCGAAGAGCTGCATCCTTTTTTTAAGTTTACTTCAACGTTCTCCCAACAAAAGAACATACCGGTCTATCATGAAACACACCGGGGCAGGGCCTTGTATTCCGCACCGGTTACAAAAGGGTATATAGAAAAACACGCTGACCTGCGCATCACTTTTGATGTATCACATTGGTGTGTGGTGCATGAGTCCATGCTGGAAGACCAGGCTGAAACACTGGCAAAAGTATTGGACAGGACAGATCACATTCATGCAAGGATCGGATTCCAGGAAGGCCCGCAGGTAAATGACCCCCGTGCCCCGGAGTGGGAATATGCAGTAAAGCAACATTTTTTGTGGTGGGATAAAGTAGTGGAGCAAAAAAAGAAGAAAGGAGAACGAATGACATTCCTTACCGAATTTGGCCCGCCTTTATATATGCCCACATTGCCTTATACACTGCAACCATTGAGTGATCAATGGGCTATTAACGTGCACATGATGAAACTCCTTCGCAAAAGATATTCCTGATACTTCATGATACTAAGCATTACAGAATTAGTTGGCCGCTTTCATCCGGTATTGGTTCATTTACCGATAGGTATCCTGTTGCTGGCAGCCTTGTTCCGGTTTTTATCAGCTAAAGAAAAATTCTTTTATTTAAGACAGGCTGTTAGTGTCGCCCTGCTTTGGGGCATGCTCAGCGCAGTTGCATCTTGTATCAGCGGTTTTTTGTTATCTAAAACAGATGATTATGATGCTGCACTTATCAGCAAGCATCAATGGCTTGGCATAGCTACCGCAGTTGTATCTGGCATTGCATATTATTTAAGCAGGAAAGAAAGCAAGCTTTTATCAGGGGTGATGGGAGTGATGGTTTTGCTGATCGTCATTACCGGGCACCTGGGTGGTTCTATTACGCATGGGTCTGATTACCTGACAAAGGCTTTTTCTTCTGGTAAAGCAAATGCAGAAGCAAAGAGAATACCTCCTGTGGCCAATGTGCAGGAAGCCGCAGTGTATGCAGATATTGTAAAGCCCATACTGGAAACAAAATGTTATGGCTGCCATGGGCCCAATAAGCAAAAAGGGAAACTTCGATTGGATGAGCCCGAATTTATTTTGAAGGGAGGGAAAAATGGGAAAGCCGTGATCCCTGGCAAAACGGAAGGAAGCGAATTGATAGAACGGATTTTTTTGCCCAGGGAAGACGATGATCATATGCCTCCCAAAGCAAAGCCACAATTATCAAAACAGGAAATTGATTTATTGCATTGGTGGGTAAGTACCGGGGCAGGATTTAATAACAAAGTGAAAGAAACCCCGCAAACAGAAAAGATAAAACCAGCGCTGCTGGCTTTGCAATCCCGTCCGGTACAAGAAGAAGTAAAACTCTCTGATATTCCTGAAGCGAAAGTGGAAAAAGCAGCTGATGCAATTATTAAACAACTGAAAGGGAGCGGTATTGCTGTAAGCCCGGTGGCACAAAACAGTAATTATCTGTCGGTAAACTTTATTGCAGCGGATTCAATTACTGACAAGGATATTGTGTTACTCGAATCATTGAAAAAACAAATTATCTGGTTGCGCCTGGGGGATACTAAGATCACAGATACAGAACTTGCGTTGATTGCGAAGCTAACGGCACTTACCCGCTTATATCTTGAACGCACATTTGTTACTGATAAAGGAATTGCCAGTCTGAAAAACCTAACATCGCTTACGTACCTCAACCTGACCGGAACAAAAGTGACGGCAGCCGGAGTCCGGCAATTAAGTAACCTGGCAAACCTTAAACAGGTTTATCTTTACCAGGTCGCTGTATCGGTAAATGAATTCAATGAACTGAAAAAAGTATTTCCAAAAACGTTGATTGATACAGGGGGCTACAAAATTCAGGCGCTGGAAGGAGACACTACCCAGGTAAAGGCGCCAAAAATTAATTGAAAACTGCATTTGGTATGCGAACACTTCTGATGATTTGGTTATTGGCTGTCTGTATGACGGCTGCTGCTCAAAACAGACCTACAAAACAGCAACTGGCCTGGCATGAAACAGAATTTTACCTGTTCATCCATTTTGGCCCCAATACATTTACGGATAAAGAATGGGGAGAAGGTAATGAACCTTCAGCTATTTTCAATCCCACCGAGCTCGATTGCCGGCAGTGGTGCCGTATTGCCAAACAGGCCGGGGCAAAAGGTATCATCATTACTGCCAAGCATCATGATGGATTCTGCCTGTGGCCCAGCAATTATTCCAAACATACAGTTCGTGAAAGTAAATGGAAGGATGGGAAGGGAGATGTATTAAGAGAATTGTCGAGGGCCTGCAGGGAAAGCGGATTGAAGTTCGGAGTATATATTTCCCCGTGGGATAGGAACCATCCTGACTATGGTACCGACAAATACAATGATGTGTTTGTAAACATGATGAAAGAAATTTTTCTCAATTATGGCCCCATTTGGGAATTGTGGTGGGATGGCGCCAATGGTGAAGGTCCCAACGGGAAAAAACAGGTGTATGACTGGAAAAGATTTGAAAGCGTGGCACGGCAATATTCACCCCGCACTGTTATCTTCAGCGACATAGGGCCCGATATACGCTGGGTAGGTAATGAAAAAGGAAAAGCAGGTGATCCCAACTGGAATTTCTTAGATACAGCTGGATTTAATAGGGGAGAAGGGGCGCCGCCTACAGACACATTGAACCAGGGAAATTATTATGGTAAACAATGGATACCGGCAGAATGCGACGTAAGTATCCGGCCGGGCTGGTTCTATCATCCCAAAGAAGATAATGATGTGAAGAAGCCTAAGAAATTATTTGAATTGTATTTGCAATCAGTTGGCAGAGGAGCTAATCTTTTATTGAATGTGCCGCCGGACCGAAGAGGATTGATACATGAAAATGATTCAGCTGCACTGATACAGTTTAAAAAACTCCGGGATGAAAGTTTTAGCAACAATTTGCTGAAGGAAGCAGATACCTATTACGAATTTAGTCAGAAGGACCTGCGAAATAAACCGATCATGCTCCGGGGTTTTGATACGACATCCGCCTATTATGGTATTAATCTTCAGAATTTTATCGTACAATTAAAAGTACCTGAGAAAGTAAATTGTATTGTACTAAGAGAGGCCATACACCTGGGGCAAACGATCCGCCGTTTCAGTGTGGTATTGTATAAAGGCAATAAGGCCATCGGCGAAGTTCAGGGAACAAGTGTGGGCAGAAAACGGATATTGACTTTTCCTGCCACCACCATCACCTCCTTCAGAGTATATTTAGAGGATGCGATGGGTAATGATAATATAACCGGTATCGCAGCTTACCTCATTGATGATAAGTTGGTAGAAGATTAAACCTTCATGAACAGCAGCCGCTACTTTTTCCACTTTTACTTTTTAATGATCGTCATTATTGAGTTGATGGCCTGTGCTGACAGTCAGGGAAACAGCCGTGATATATTGGCAAATGATACCGTAACTAACGATAACGTTATTGCAGACACTTCGATCGATAGCTATGATACACTGAAACGGGAACCGGCTACCAGTGAAGCAATGGATCAAACAGTTTACCCGGATTCAGTGGTTGCTTTTGCCAGAACACTTATTGGCATTCCTTACCTCTACGCTTCCACGGATCCACACAAAGGATTTGATTGCTCCGGGTTTATCACATATGTGTTCAGCCATTTCAATATGACGGTACCCAGGTCATCGGTTGATTTTACCAATTACGGTAAAGAGATCACTGTTGAAGGATCAAAACCGGGTGACCTGGTATTATTTACCGGCACCGACAGTACCATCCGCATTGTAGGGCAGATGGGCATTGTGGAAAGCAGGAAGAACGACACCCTGCATTTTATCCATTCCACCTCCGGAAAAGCAAAAGGAGTGGTGATCACTCCTTTTGGAAATTATTATAAAAGCCGGTTTGTAAAAGTGATCCGGATATTCCCGGATGAATTATTCAAATAAATTTATTTGCCGGTGAAGTTGGCCTTTCTTTTTTCCAGGAAAGCGGTCGTTCCTTCTTTCATGTCTTCTGTGGCAAAGGCATTCCCAAATTCTTCAATTTCCACAGCATAGCCGTCTTTTGTTTCATCATATACCGCATTGGCTGCTTTGATGCAACCGGCTATTGCCAGTGGCGCTTTGGAATTAATTGTTTCAAGGATCTTCTTAGTATGCTCCAATAATGTTTCGGGAGTCGTAACATGATTTACCAAACCTAATTGTTTGGCTTCGTTCGCATCTATCATATTAGCAGACAACAACAGTTCCATTGCTTTTCCTTTGCCGATCAGTTGTACCAGGCGTTGTGTGCCACCATAGCCGGGTATCAAACCCAGGTTTACTTCCGGCTGGCCAAACTTTGCATTTTCTGCTGCCACCCTGAAATGGCAACTTATGGCCAATTCACATCCGCCACCCAATGCAAAACCATTGACAGCAGCCACGATTGGTTTGGAAGAATTTTCGATCCTTGCAAAAGTATCCTGCCCTCTTTTTGCCAAAGCCATCGCTTCTTCTTTATTCAATCCGCCAAATTCGGTGATATCTGCTCCGGCTACAAACGCCTTTGATCCGGCTCCGGTGATGATAACGGATTTAATGGCAGGGTTGCTGTTGATCTCATCCAGTACACCATTCAGATCGGTGAATACGTCTTTATTTAATGCGTTTAACTTATCAGGGCGATTGATAACAATGGTCAGGATGCCATTTTCCAGGAGAGTGAGTAATGTTGGATACATGGGGGTTTATTTTTCAAATGTATGAAGGAAATTAAAGTAGCGCAGAAAAAGCATCAATAGAAATGGTTTGTAATGCCGGAAAAGTAATAGTTTGTAAAATAGCAAAGTGTTTATCCTCTGTTACTAAATAATCAGCCTGCCCGGCAACTCCGCAGTCACAATATTTGTTGTCATCAGGATCAGCGGCTATAAGCTGCCAATGATAATACGCCGTAATAAAATGGACATTAGGCAATTCATTCAGTAAGGCTATGAAAGCATTAGCTGTATCAGCACCATATTTTTGTTCAATGATTTCCTGGTATTCCAGAATAATGTCAGTGGTAATGACCAGTTCAAAACTGCCACTGACCAGTGATTTATATATAAGGTGATAAGGAGACCGGGAGCTAAGGCACATTACAAGAATATTGCAATCAAGTACTACCGTCATTTTCAGGCTGGTTTACGAAAATGCTCTTGCTTCCATTTTTCAAATATTGCCGTAGTGTATTGCTTTTCATCAAATGCCTTGTCTGCATTCCGGACTACTTTATCTGATAAATAAGTTACCAGCAAGGATTTTATTTCTGCAAGGTCTTTGTCATCCTTCAGGAAATGAAGAAGTTTTAGAATCTCCAGTTGTGTATCGTTTAATGAGGAAGTCATATAAGTGATGATCAAAAATACACTTTTTTGTGCTTATATTGGTATTATTGCTGCTGCTGTATCTCCATAAACCTCCGGTAAGAATTATCTGTCACATCAGGATTGTGTACCTGGTAGGAAAATACGGGTGTTACCCAGTCATCATCTTTTTTCGGGGAACCGTTTTCAATACTCACGGAGACTTCCAGCAAATGTTCAGATGAACCTTTATAAGTTCCTTTCACCGGTGTGCAATCGGTAAAGCTTCTGCCCACGGCCAGCCGCACATGCCGGTCGCTGGCAATGCAGTTATTGGTAGGATCAAAACCCAGCCAGCCATGAAATGGGATATACGCTTCCACCCAGGCATGCGTGGCCCCTTCACCACGGAGTTCATGATTTTTGGGACAGATATAGCCGCTTACATACCGGGCCGGAATGCCTACAATACGCAGCATGACCAACAATATATGGGCAAAATCCTGGCACACACCGGCTTTCAGTTTCCATATCTCATCCACCTGTGTTTCCACATTGGTGATCCCTTTTTTATATTCAAAGTTGTCGTATACAAAAGCAGACATTTGCTCTGCTATCGCAACTGGTGTAATGGTCTCATTCATCAATGATTTCACCACCGCCGCTATTTCATCGTATGAGTCAGAATTTTCCAGCAGCATAAAGTCCATATAAGGGAATTGCTCTCTTATCATATTCAGGTTATCCCACTGTGTTTCTGAAGCAGTATCAGTGCCGGGCAATCTGGCTTCCTGTATAATCACTTCAATGATCGATTCGATCGTCAGTTCCCAATGCGGTTTGATGACGGAAAAAATGCCTACTTTATTTCCAAAATAGTCAGTGAATATTTCCACCGACGGCTGATGGCTGATAAGCAGATCATGTTTTTTTACTTCCTGCTGCTCATCATCCAGCGGAAAAAGCATTACCTGGTTGGCACTGTCGATAACAGGAGAGGGGTATGTGTAGCGGGTAATATGTTTGATACGGTACTTAGGCATGGGTGCAAAGTTGCGGTAATTCAGGAATTGCCAAAATAATATTGATTGAAGGCAGCAGCTATTCCAAAAAGCTCCTGCCGGGTTTGGTGTAAAAATTTTCGTAATCCTTCGCTATCTGAAAGATTGATGTTGCTGTATTTTACACTGTTCATCGAACGGCCAATTAAAAATTCCAGTTGCTTATAACTTTCTGGCAGGCTTTCAGTTTCCAGTCGTTCAAAATAGCGGAGCAATTGCCGGAGGCAGTACGACACCGAATGCGGGAAGCTGTCGTTATAAATCACCTGCTGAAGCACATGGTCCGCCTGAAAATTTCCCCGGTGGGTTTTTAAATACAGCTCATACCCGGATAAAGAATACAGCAGGTAACGCAAGGCCGGCACCTCCACCGGCGGCTGCAGGTTATAATTCAGTTCCGTTAATTTAATATTCAGCATATCGGTAGAAAGGATCGCCCGTTCCAAAAATTTTCCAATATTCAGATAGTTGAATCCTTCACCACGGGCCATCGTTATGTCCACAGTTCCATGATACAACATACCATGATGCACCAATGAATCCAGCGCCGTTACCGGGTCGCCCTGCTTTACCTGGAAATGAATTTGTTTATCGCGGATCAAATGATAATAATCATTCAGGCATTGCCACACTTCTTTGGTGATATGGTCCTGCACCGCCCGTGCATTTTCCCGGGCACGGGTAATGTTATTGAAAACGGAGGCACTGTTATTCTTATCCAGCAACAAATGTTCCAGCACCTTAACAGAATTATTGCCAATGGCAGCCAGTTCTTCAGGTGTGGCATCACTATTTTTTTGCAGCAGGGTATGCCAGCTGAAATCCTTCACTTCATCCTGCGAAGAAATATAATTGGTCCTAAGAATGCGCAGCATCCCGTTGGTCCGTTCCATATAACGGGCCAGCCAAAAAACCGAATCAGCAACTCTGCTTAGCATGGAATAAATTTTAAAAGTACAATTTCGAAATTGGGAAATCTCTTTCTGTACCTGGATTTCTCATACTGCCTAAAGCTTTCTTTATTCGACAATTGTTTCTCACGATTAAAACATCTTTTTAAGTTGTTTGTAATCTATCAATAAAAGATATTTCGAAATTTCCCAATCCAAAATTCCAAAATCATCCCAACACCCACGTATCCTTACTTCCTCCTCCCTGCGATGAATTCACCACCAGCGAGCCTTCCTTCAACGCCACCCTTGTCAATCCGCCGGGCACAATATCTATACCATCAGGACCATACAGTGCGTACGGTCTCAGGTCAACTCTTCTCGGTTGCAGCACGCCATTTATATAGCACGGTGCAGATGATAAGCTGATGATCGGCTGCGCAATAAAGCTTCTCGGGTCATCTTCGATCGCTACTTTAAATTCCTCCATCTGCTGTTCCGTGGCAGCGCTGCCGATCAGCATTCCATATCCTCCGGACTCATTTGTTTTTTTGATCACCATATTATCCATGTTCTCAAAAACAAATTTCCTGTTTTCCGGATGGGCCAGTTGATAAGTAGGCACATTCTTTAATATTGGTTCTTCGTTCAAATAGTATTTGATCATGTCCGGTACGTAGCTATACACCGCTTTGTCATCCGCCACGCCATTACCCATTGCATTTACTATGGCCACATGGCCGGTACGGTAGGCACCATAAATACCCGGCACACCCAGCATACTGTCCGGGCGAAAGACCAATGGATCAATAAAATCATCATCCACCCGGCGATAGATAACATCCACTTGTTTCAACCCGGTGGTTGTTTTCATATAAACTTTGTGATTGTCCACCACCAGGTCACTTCCCTCCACCAGCTCAATGCCCATCAACCGGGCCAGTGTGGTATGTTCAAAATAAGCAGAATTAAAAATACCGGGGGTAAGTAAGACTACGGTTGGTTCGCTTTTTTGCCGGTTTGCCAGTGCCACCAGGTTCTTTAATAAAAGGTCAGGATAATCTTTTACCGATCGCACATTGTTCTTTGGCAGCAGGTCCGGAAAGATGCGATAAGTGATGCTCCGGTTCTCCAGCATATAAGAAACACCGGAGGGAGTTCTCAGGTTATCTTCCAGTACATAGTAGGTGCCGTCATGATCTCGTATCAGGTCAATGCCGGAGATATGCGTATAGATATCAAAAGGCACATCCACATTCACCATCTGCCGTACAAAGTTGGAACAGGAATAGATCAGTTTGGCCGGAACAATTCCATCCTTGATAATGAACTGCTGGTTATAAATGTCTTTAAGAAAAATATTCAATGCTTTCAACCGCTGTTTGATACCCGCTTCTATATGTTTCCATTCGGCAGCTTCCAGTATGCGGGGAATGATATCGAACGGGAATATTTTTTCTATGCCTTCACCGCTGCTGTACACAGTAAAGGTGATGCCCTGGCTCATAAATAATTTCTTAGCCAGCTCATCTTTGTGGGTCATCTCATCAGCCGACAAATTTTGAATAGCCGATACGAAATGCTGATAGGTGGAGCGGATGCCGCCTGCTGTAAACATTTCATCCCACACACGGGGTTGCTCATGATAGTTGGCCAGTAATGAATGTCCTTCCATACGTAAATGAATTTACGAAATGTGTCATAACAATCCCTGTCATAACCCGGTTTATAGAAAATAAAATTATTGGAAGCAAATCGTTTGTGTCACCAAGGTATTAGAAACTGCGATGTTCCTTTACCCATGCTGTAATATACTCACTGATAGCAGAAGTTGGAGTACCCGGAGCAAATAATTTTCCCACGCCCAGTTCATGCAGGTGTTGCATATCGTCTTCTGGAATAATGCCACCGCCGGTCAGCAGTACATCATCCATTCCTTTTTCTTTCATCAGGGCTATTACTTTTGGAAAAACAGTATTGTGGGCGCCGGAGAGAATACTGATGCCGATAGCATCCACATCTTCCTGCAGGGCGGCGTTTACCACCATCTCCGGGGTTTGACGCAGCCCGGTATAGATAACCTCCATACCGGCATCACGCAAAGCGGTGGCAATGACCTTGGCACCACGGTCGTGGCCATCCAGTCCTACTTTGGCAACTAATACTCTCAGGGGTCTGCTCATGTGGAAGTTTTTCGCTGCCGTAAATGTAGGCAAGAAAAAACAAATAGACTACTGACATTGGGTATTCAGGAACCTGAGTGTAGCCCGGTTGTAGTCGCTGTACATCTGGTGATCGGCCACTGCAAGGTCTATCTGTTCAATCACAGTTAGTTTTTGCAATACCGTTAAGCTGTTCAATTCAGGGAAAGAAGTGGGATTGGCCTGGTAGGCCGTGGTTAAAGCATCAGAAAAACCGATGAAGTAATTCTTGCTGTTCAAAAACCCTTTGCTTTTTAATTCATTGAAAAGGGAGGCAGATTTTGCTAAAGTAATATCGCCTTTCCGGGCAAAACGTTCAGGATACAAGGGCGAATGTTCCTGCATATAATATTTACTGCAAATGCCACGGCTGGTCAGGGTTTGTGAGTTGGTCAATGCATTGGCATTACCGGTGGGGCCTACATTTTCATTGTTGTCAAAACGGGCCATACAAAACTGAAACGGAATAGTTGAAACCGTGGCAATAGGATTTCCAGACGGAGCGCAATAACTGATTCCGGCTTTATAACTAAATAAATAAGATACCGAAGCGGAGAAATTGCCGCCATTACTCATGCCGGCCGAATAGCGAAACTTGGCCCTGCTGGTAACGCCACGGTTGTAAAATGTATCTGTGATGATCTTTAAATTGGCAAAATCCACGTTGGTGGTACTGTCGAAAGGAATATTGTTCCATCTTATTTTACCGTCACCATTCGCATCAATACCAGTAGTTGATTCCTCTGCTTCGGTAATGATGACACCGAAATTATCATTTACCAGGTCTTTGATAAGCTGCTGGTATTCGTAACTGTTTACAAAATGCTGGGCTGTGCCGCCGGTGCCATGCAGCAGCATTACAAAACCTTTGTGCCCTGCGGGAAAATAATAGTAAACGGGTTTCAGCCTGTCACGGCCCTGTATCTGTTCGTAGTTTAATGTAACTGCGGTGATGTTTTTGATTGCTCCGCTGAAATTAACATTGCGGGCAGGCATCAGGAACCAGGTATGCCATTCGTCTTTACCATTCAGCAGCGAAACATCGGTACTGCTCCAGGTGTCAAATAGCTGGTTGGTGCTGTAAGCGGTGCTGAAAATATGCACAGTGTCTCCGGTCTTGTATTTGCCCGAGCCATAGCCATTATTTACCGTAACGGTGAAACTATCAGTCGTAGGGGTGGGAGTACCGCCTCCGCCGGTAGAACTTTCTTTCTGGCAGGCAGCGAGATAAACCAAACAAAGCAGTGGTAGTAATTTTTTCATAGGTTGTTCAGACTGAGTAGAATGAGAAACGTTTAACGGCTATGCAAACTGAATTATTGCCCTGTTTATCCGGGAAATGGTTTCTTCTTTACCCAATAATTCTGCAATAGTAAATACGGGCGGACCAAACTTGCCACCTACCAGCATGATGCGGAACGGAAGCTGTAACTCACCGGGTTTAATATTTTTTTCGGCGGCCAGTTCTTTAAAACTGTTTTCCAAAGCCACGGCATTCCATTCAGCAGCAGATCCTGATTTTTCTGCATATGCCAGGAAGAAATTCCTTTTGTCTTCATTCCACTTAGGCTTTACCGCTTCCACATCCAGCGTTTCCGGTGTTTGGAAAAAGAAGGAAGATTGCTGTACAAAATCCGGCAGCAAGGTGCAGCGTTCTTTCACGGCATTTATTACTTTGGTCAGCAATGTATCATCGCTAACTGTAATGTTATTCTGTGTTAGCAGCGTCTTGACTGTGGAATGCAAACTGTCAGCTGTTGACTTCTTTATCCATTCATGATTGAACCACTTTGCCTTTTCATAATCAAACTTAGCCCCGGCGCTGTGTACCCTTTCCATCGAGAATTTTTCTATCAGCTCTTCTTTGGTAAAAATCTCCTGTTCTGTGCCGTCATTCCAGCCGAGTAAAGCCAGAAGGTTGAGAAAGGCATCTGGTAAAAATCCTTTTTCTTTAAACCCTTCTGTCAGTTCGTTGGTTTTAGGATCGGTCCCCGCAGGGGCCTGTGGCCAGTTCATGGCAAACACAGGAAAGCCATATTTAGCGCCATCTCTTTTGCTCAGCTTTCCATTAGGCCCCAATATCAATGGGAAATGTGCCCACTGCGGCATGTTTTCCAGTCCGAATAAATATTTCCATAATAAAATATGCACGGGTGCGGAGGGCAACCATTCTTCTCCACGAAAGGCATGACTGATCTCCATCAACCGGTCGTCCACCACTACGGCAAGATGATAAGTAGGCATTCCGTCAGCTTTCAGCAACACTTTATCATCCACCAGCGAAGTTTCAAAACTTACTTCACCCCGTATCATATCGGTGAAGGAAACAGTTTCATTCTCCGGCATTTTTATCCGGATGACATGCCTTGTCCCTTCAGCCAGCAGTTTATTTGTTTCTTCAGCAGGTAAGGTCAGCGAGTTCCGCATTTTCATACGGATGGTATGGTCATATTGAGGGGAAGGGTTATGCTCTGATTTAAAATCATGGCGCATTTTTTCCAGGTCTTCCGGAGTATCAAAAGCATAGTAGGCATGTCCGTCTTTTACTAATTGCTCCGCATACTGGCGATAGCTGGCTTTTCTTTCGCTCTGGCGGTATGGGCCATAGTTGCCACCATGCTGCACACTTTCATCCGGTGTCAGTCCGCACCATTTCAGGGTATCAAAAATGTATTCTTCTGCGCCGGCCACATAGCGGCTCTGGTCGGTGTCTTCGATCCGCACTAAAAAGTCGCCACCATGTTTTTTGGCAAATAAATAATTATATAGAACAGTTCTTACTCCGCCCAGGTGTAATCCGCCGGTTGGGCTGGGGGCAAAACGTACTCTTACTTTTTTACTCATAAGGGTGCAAAGATAAAGAGGTTTAAAGTTTGAGGTTTAAGGTTTAGTGTTCTTTGCATTCCGGCTATCTGATTTTATCCAAAAAATGAAGGAGCCTAAAAGATGAAGACTGGCATATCGTAACTTGCCGTATGAATTATTTCGTCAAAACTCCCTGGTGGCTGAAAAAGATCTATTCTTCTTACCTGTGGAGTATTGATACAAATGAAAAAACGGTGTATCTCACTTTTGATGATGGCCCGCATCCCCAGGCCACACCGTTTGTACTGGATGAATTGAAGAAGTATGACGCTAAAGCCACTTTTTTTTGTATTGGCAAAAATGTTGAAGCTCACCCGGACATCTATAAAAGAATACTGGACGAAGGGCACCGGGTGGGAAACCATACTCAAAACCACCTGAATGGCTGGAAGACTGACACCGATGCGTACCTGGCAGACATTAGCGAAGCAGCAAAACAAATTGATTCAACCCTTTTTCGTCCACCGTATGGCAGGATCAGAACTGTACAGGCTAAAAGACTCAAAGCATATAAAATTGTAATGTGGGATGTTTTAAGCGGAGATTTTGATGAAAGCGTATCAAAAGAAAAATGCCTTCATAATGTGACCAGCCGGTCAAAACCCGGGTCTATTATCGTCTTTCACGATAGCCAGCAGGCACTTACACGACTTCAGCATGCATTACCTGCAGCGATGCAATTTTTTAAGGAATCCGGGTACTCTTTTAGAAAAATTGAGAAGGAATAGGAGAGTTGGTTTTTAAGAGAGGTTGAGAGGCGGATCAGGGGCGGGGGTAAAAAGTTAGGGCCTGGGTAGAAACCCTGGCCCGTTTTTAATCCGTACCCTATGAAAACTGGTTTAAAGGTATAATAATTTTTTAATTACGGCAAAGT
>JBEBIF010000385.1:0-3491 GCA_040080515.1 Chitinophagaceae bacterium
GAATATGAGTTGGTGAAAATGTTCGTTGATCCCGCCTACCGGGGCCAGGGCATCAGTAAGACATTATTAGACCGCTGTCTCAGCGAAGCAGAGAAACTAAATGCCCGGAATATCATTCTTTATTCCAACAGCCAGTTGAAAACAGCATTGGGCTTGTATGAAAAATATGGGTTCAATTATGTGGATGCTACCGGCGGACCCTTTCTGACAGCAGATATAAAAATGGAATTATCTTTATCCCCCAAGAACTAAAAATGAGCAAAACGATAATATCTGTAAAAGAACTGGTAAAGAACTATGGTACATTCCAGGCAGTAAAAGGAATTTCTTTTGAGGTGAAGGAAGGGGAGATATTTGGATTGCTGGGGCCAAACGGAGCCGGCAAATCCACCACGCTGGAAATAATTGAAACCCTCCGCACCAAAACCAGCGGAGAAATAACAGTGGATGGGCTGGACCTTGATAAACAACCTAATGAAATTAAAAAGATCATCGGTGTGCAATTGCAAACCAGCGGATATTATCCCGGGCTGAACCTGTTGCAACTGATCGACCTGTTTTGCGGATTGTATAATCGTGATGTGGATCCCATGGAACTGCTGGAAATGGTGAACCTGAAAGACAAGGCCAAAGCAAAAGTGAAAGAACTAAGCGGCGGACAAAAACAACGCTTCTCTGTAGCGACTACTTTGATCAATCAACCCCGCATCATTTTTCTGGATGAGCCAACAACCGGGCTTGATCCGCAGGCAAGAAGAAGTTTGTGGGAGCTGGTAAAGAATATCCGCCAAAGAGGTACCACCGTAATCATCACCACACATTATATGGATGAGGCCGAATATCTCTGCGACAGGGTAGCTATTATTGATTCCGGGAAGATCGTAGCATTAGATTCCCCGGATAAATTAATTGATAACCTGGTGGAAAGCGGATTTGAACGTCCCAAAGAAATGAAGCTGGCCAATTTGGAAGATGTGTTTATAAAACTGACGGGACACTCGCTGAGAGAAGAATAAACAGATGATAGAGGATAGAGGATAGATGATAGATGATAGTTTCCTGCATCCGGAGATTTCTTGTGAATAGTGAGACTCTAAAAAATTTAAAGAACTATCATCTGTCAACTATCAGTTGTCATCTGAATCAACTATCAGTTATCATCTGAATCAACTATGAGTACTCAAAATAAACTTAAACAGTATATGCAGGGAAAAATTGAAGCACAAAAAACAGCCGGTGCGGCCTTTATGGCAGAAAATAGTTCAAAGGAAGGGGTGAAAGAATTACCCGGCGGCATCCAGTATGAGGTGATAAAAGAAGGAACGGGCGCCCAGCCATTGGTGACGGAAAGCGTAAAAGCACATTATAAAGGCACATTGCTGGATGGAAAGGAGTTTGATAATTCTTTTAAAAGAGGGCAGCCTTTTTCAGCACCGCTGCGGGCATTGATCAAAGGCTGGCAGGTGGCCTTGCCCATGATGAAGGAAGGAAGCCATTGGCGCTTGTGGATACCTTCAGACCTGGCTTATGGCGACAGAGGAGCAGGAAGTGATATTCCCGGTGGCGCCACTCTTATTTTTGAAGTGGAATTATTAGAAGTAATAAAATAAAACGAAGTGTATGCCAACAGTAGCTGCTGATCCCCGCTACCCGATCGGGAAGTATGAGCCCAAACCATTTTCAATCGAACAAAAGATCGAATGGCTGGCAGATATTAAATTCCTGCCCCTGCAAATTGAAAATGCAGTGCTCAACCTGGATGAAGCCCAATTGCACACCCCTTACCGGGAGGGCGGCTGGACCGTTCACCAACTGGTGCATCATGTGGCAGACAGTCATATGAATGCCTATATCCGTTTCAAACTGGGATTGACTGAAGACAACCCGACCATCAAACCGTATGATGAAAATCAATGGACGCTGCTGCATGATGTGGAAAAACTGCCCATCAATATTTCGCTGACCATTTTGCATGCGGTCCATACCCGTTTGTTTGAAACCCTGAAGTATGTAAAGGATGACGACTGGAACAACCGTACCGTCTTTCACCCGGAACATAAAAAAACAATGCGGCTCTGGTACCTGCTGGGTATGTATGCCTGGCATGGCAAACATCATGTGGCACATATTACTTCTTTGAGGGAAAAGAAGGGATGGTAAATAATTAATAATTAGTAATTAATATTTAATGGGTGATCTGAAGTGGAAAACGCTTTCATCTGAATACCTCTTTAACGACCGCTGGTTCAAGGTCCGCAGGGAGAAATGCGAAACTCCCACCGGCAAGATCGTAGAGCCTTACTACGTGTATGAATTTGCCACCTGGGTAGGCGCCCTTCCTGTAACAGCAGATGGAAAAGTGATCATGATCCGGCAGTACCGTCATGCCCTCGGCGAAACCTGTATTGAAGTACCCGGCGGCTGTGTGGATGATACCGATAACAACTTTGAAGCCGCAGCCGCAAGAGAGTTACTCGAAGAAACAGGCTATACATTTTCTTCTTATGAATACCTGGGCAGAATATCTCCCAACCCCTCCACCAATAATAACCTGCTGCATATGTTCCTGGCAACAGGCGGTATCAAAACAGCAGAACAGCAACTGGACCCTAATGAAGAAATTGAAGTGGTACTGGTGACCATAGATGAATTGAAAAAACTACTGAAAGAAAACAAGATCATCCAGGCCATGCATGTGTCCTGCATCATGTACGGGTTGATGAAACTGGGATACCTGTAAATAGTTTACCTGTTACATACTCCATTGACCGTTGGTTTAGAATCCTGGTTTACCAGTAAATTAAATCATAGATTTGACAATGCAGAACACCTTATGCAGGTTTATTAAGATACTGGCTTGCTTCTTTCTCTTTATGCCTGGCTTTGCACTAAGGGCACAGGAACTGACACCGGGAGTAATACATACCATACAATGTGCCGCTGACAGCAGCAACCAGTATAGTTTCTATCTTCCTAAAAGTTATGATGCGCAACAAAAGTATCCTCTCCTTCTTTTTTTAGATCCTTCTGCAAGAGGCAATGTGCCGGTAGAGAAATACAAGCAGGTGGCAGATGAACTGGGCCTTATACTCGCCGGTTCTTTTAACAGTAAAAATTTTGATGCAGCCTCTTCCATTAATTCCATTCCGGGTATTATAAAGGATGTAATGCAGCGGGCGAGCATTGATGCATCGAAGAAATGGCTTGCTGGCTTTTCCGGTGGTTCCCGGATGGCTTCCTCGTATGCTGCAACGTATGAAGGCATAACAGGAGTGATTGGCTGTGGTGCCGGGTTTGCTGGTCCGGAGTTTTTAACAGGGCGCCAAAATATTCCTTATGCAGGGATAGCCGGCAATACCGATATGAACCTGGAAGAAATGGTGACGATAAAAGAACAACTAACAAACCGGAACAAAGATAACCTGCTCCTTTTTTTTGACGGTGGACATGAATGGCCGCCCGCAATACAAGTAAAGCTGGCAGCCTGTCTC
>JBEBIF010000386.1:0-3482 GCA_040080515.1 Chitinophagaceae bacterium
CATGATCTGTTGCGCACTAATATATTAGGAAGCTTTAAAACACTGGTACGGGAAGTAACGATCGATCCCGCCATGCTGGTGCATTTGAATGGCTACCTCAACTCCCGCCAGGCACCAGATGAAAACTATGGCCGGGAGCTGCAGGAGTTATTTACGATCGGAAAAGGAAATGATTCCCGTTATACAGAAGATGATGTGATCGCAGCAGCAAGGGTATTGACCGGCTGGCGGGTAAACAGTATTCCGCTGGGCTCCTATCTCGATGCAGGCTCACATGATACCGGTTCCAAAACATTCTCGGCCTTTTATAATAATACTACCATCAGCGGCAGCACCAATCCAGACCAGGAACTGGATGCGCTGATGGATATGATCTTCAACACCACAGAAGCTGCCCGTTTCATTTGCCGCAAGCTCTACAAATGGTTTGTGTATTACGATATTGATGATGCCACAGAAACAGATGTCATCATTCCGATGGCAGATGCATTGATCAGCAATAACTATGTGGTGAAGCCGGCTCTGGAACTGTTGTTCAAAAGCGAACATTTCTTTGACACTATCAACCAGGCCTGCTATATTAAGAACCCGTACGACATTATTGTGGGCACCTTGCGGGAATTCAATGTCAGCTTTCCTCCTTATACCAACTACACCACCGGTTATCCGTTGTTCTTTTCCATATATCAGAATGCTTCCGACATGCAGCAGCAGTTATTCCAGCCGCCGGATGTAGCAGGATGGCCCTCTTATTACCAGGAGCCGATGCATTATGAATTATGGGTAAACAGTAACTCATTGCCCAAGCGGGCCGACTTTACAGATGCACTTGTAAATGATTCAGTGATCGATGTACGGGCTTTTGCCAATTACTCCAGCAATCCGGCAGATCCCAACCAGTTGATCATTGATGTGACAGCACTGTTGCTGCGCTATCCGTTATCAGCCAACTCCAGGACCTATGTAAAAACAAATTTCCTGACCAATAACACCACCGACGATACGATCTGGACCAATGCCTGGAATTCGAATAACAATGCGGTAATCGATGCATCATTGAAGAATATGTTCAGGTTCCTGATGAACCTCCCCGAGTTTCATCTATGCTAAAACAGACTGTGGACGACAGGAAACAGACTCTAAACTATCGACTATTGACTATTGACTTTTGACTTTTAAAAAAAAAAACCATGGACAGAAGAAGATTTTTACGCAATACAGTACCGGTGGCAGTTACCATGCCCGCATTACTCAACGGCTTTTCATTCACTGCACAAGGTGCCGAAAGCAACCTGGCCCGTTTGCTCAGTGAAACGTTTACTGATACCGACCATGTGTTTGTACTGGTACAGCTCGGTGGTGGTAATGATGGGTTGAACATGGTGATACCATTAGACATCTATGGTAATTATTATAATGCCCGTACCAATGTGGCCATTCCGCAAAGCCAGGTGCTGCGGCTGGATGGTACCGACAAATCCGGTTTGCATCCTGCTATGACAGCCATGCAGAATATGTTCAATGATGGCAAAATGAATATCGTGCAGTCTGTAGGTTATGAAAATCCCAGCTTCTCACATTTCAGGGATACCGACGTTTGGAACAGTGGTGATACCAGGAGAAACAGGAGAGAACGGGTAAAGACCGGCTGGATGGGACGTTATCTCGAAGATGAATTCCCTGGCTACCCCGATGCGTTTCCCAATGCACAAATGCCTGATCCGCTGGCCATACAGATCAGCAACTTCCCCACATTGACGGTGCAGGGTTCTATTTACTCCATGGGCTTATCCATTACAAACCCTGAAAAGATATATACGTTTGTAAATCCCTTCTCTGATTACCCGTTGAATTCCGTTCCTGCAAATAAAGAATTGAAATTCCTCCGGGTGATCTCAGAAAAAACAAAGATCTATTCAGACATTATAAGGGCCGCCTATCGCCGGTCCGCCACCATGGCTACCTATCCCACCAATAATGGGTTGGCCGAGCAATTGAAGATTGTGGCCCGCTTAATAAAAGGCGGTTTGAAGACAAGGGTCTATACCGTTACCATGGGTGGATTTGACACACATAAAAGACAAGTGAATGCCAGCGATACCACTACAGGTTCTCATGCTAAATTATTAAAAGACCTTTCCGGTGGTATCAGCGCCTTTCAGCAAGACCTGGAAATGATGGGCCTGGACGATCGTGTGATGGGAATGACCTTTTCTGAATTTGGACGCCGTATAAAATCCAATGCCAGCCTTGGCACTGACCATGGTGCAGCAGCACCCCTGATCATGTTTGGTAAACACGCCAAAAAAGGGATACTTGGAACCAGCCCGGGTATTCCGGCCGATATACAGGTGGTAAATAATATACCGTTCCAGTATGATTTCAGAAGTGTGTATGCTTCCGTGCTGGAGCAATGGTTCTGTGTAAAACAACCGGCGCTGGATTCGATCCTGTTGCAAAACTATCAGCCGCTGCCGCTTATTACCGGGCCTTGCGGTGTGAAGGATGATCCGGAAGATACCAATAACGGTTCAGACAACCTGTTGCTGAAAATGTGGCCCAATCCTTATACGATCAATGCTACGATTCAGTTTTCCACTACCGGCGGACATACTATGATACAGCAGATCAATTCACTGGGCCAGGTGGTAAAAGTATTGGCCGACAGGGAATACACAGCCGGTACCTATAACATTGATATCTATAATGATGGGTTGCCCACAGGCGCCTATTTCATTCGCCTGCAGAATAAATCGTTTCAGAAAGTGCTGAATGTGCTGAAGATGAATTGAGCTGGTTGACACATCTTTTTAAACTCTCACGCAGGGGGCGCAGAGAACGCAGAGAAATTCAAACGAATACCCATATGTATTCCATGTATTGCTCAGCGTTCTCTGCGCCTCCGCAGTAAATTGTATTCCCTGTATTTCCCAGCGCTCCCTGCGCCCTCTGCGTGAACCCTTCTCTGTATTCCCTGTATTTCTCAGTGTTCCCTGCGCCCTCTGCGTGAACCCTTCTCTGTATTCCCCGATTCCTCTACCCGCTCTATTTGAAACCCGGTTAATAACCCTATTTGGACCGTGCACAATTATTTAAAATCTCCGCGCATTTAATCTAAAATTTTATTCCTATTTTCCGCCTTCCAATTCCCTGATATACCGCAAACCGATCCACTCCCTCTGGCATTTGCCAGGTAATTAATTCTATAAAAGAAAACCTGTTTGAGGATGCGTAAATTAATCGTAGTGGCATTGGTGTGCAGCACCGTATTTAGTCAACCCCTGAAGGCTCAGTACTATTATTACAACGACAAGTATTATGAAAATGCTGTTGTATTTGAAATAGGCGGCAGTTTTGGCGTGATGAATTCCCTCACCGATCTTGGTGGTAAAAAAGGTATCGGTAAAAACTTTATAAAAGACCTGAGATGGAAAACAGCCAAACCCAGTTTTGGCGTGTTTGTGGCGGCTAATTATTTAGAC
>JBEBIF010000387.1:0-3475 GCA_040080515.1 Chitinophagaceae bacterium
CAGATAAAGAAGTGGATCTTGGTGTCATCATTCATGAAAATCGTTTTACGTACCAGCAAAAAGGGTTGCGCAAAGTAAAAGACCTGGGTGAGTATTGGGAGGAGAAAATGGAGTTACCCCTTCCATTAGGGGGTATTGCCATCAATCAGTCCGTAAAAAGATCAGTGGCACTGAAAGTGAATGAGCTTATCCGCAAAAGCCTGGGATTTGCTTACCGCAATTATCCTGTCATCACCGATTATGTAAAACAACATTCGCAGGAAATGAGTGAAGAAGTAATGCGGCAGCACATTGATCTGTATGTAAATGATTATACACTTGACCTCGGAGAAGATGGCAAAAATGCAGTGGAAGCCCTGTACCAGGTTTTTCTTGAGTTAAATAACAAAGAAGCAGATGATGAAGACGTTTTATTTCTTTAAGGCTGCTGCATAAGTTTCCAAACATCTTTTTCTTGCTTCTTCATGCACCACTATAGGTTTAGGATAAGAAAACTCCTCCAGTTCCGGCACCCATTTCCGGATATACTTTAGTTCCGGATCAAATTTTTGCGTTTGCAAATACGGATTGAACACCCGGAAGTAAGGCGCTGCATCACAACCGCTGCCTGCTGCCCATTGCCAGCCGCCATTATTAGCTGCCAGGTCAAAGTCCAGTAGTTTTTGTGCAAAATAAGCTTCACCCCAACGCCAGTCGATCAGTAAATGTTTGGTAAGAAAGGAGGCCACTATCATCCGTACCCGGTTGTGCATAAAGCCGGTAGTATTCAATTCTCTCATTCCCGCATCCACGATCGGGTAACCGGTTTGCCCTTTGCACCAGGCATCAAACTCCTTTTCATTATTGCGCCATTTAATTTTATCGTACTCCGGTTTAAAGGAATGACCGGCCACTTTTGGAAAATGCCAGAGTATCATATGATAAAAATCCCGCCAGATCAGTTCATTTAAAAAAGTTTCATTCAGAGCGCCGGCTTCCCCTGCCAGTGAGCGGATGCTGATGGTACCAAACCGCAAGTGCACACTCAGCCTGGAAGTACCCTGCACCGATGGTATATCTCTTTGCTCTTTATAGTTTCGGATGATCTGTCCCATCCATTCTTTTTCTGGAAAAGACATACCTGCGGGTTTAAAATTCATTTCTTGTAAAGAAATAAGTTTCCGCTCCGGTTGCTTATAAAAATTGTTGAAGTATTTATAAGTAGCATAGGGTTTCAGGTGAAAATCTGTAAGTATTGCTTTCCATTTACGGGAGTAAGGAGTAAACACGGTGTAAGGCTTTCCATCATCTTTTAGTACTTCTTCTTTCTCCAGTATCACCTGGTCTTTGAACGTATAAAAGCCGGCTCCCTGTTCCTTCAGCAGTTTGGCGATAGCTGTATCCCTTTGCGTAGCATATGGTTCGTAGTCATGATTGGTAAAAACCTTTTCAACTGCATACTCAGTAAATAATTCTTTGAAAATGCTTTCGGGTGTCCCATAGCGAACATCCAGGGAGGAGTTCAATTTCACCAGCTGACTTTGTAAATCTTGCAGGGCAAGATGAATAAATTCCACCCTTCCATCAGCCCTTTCCTTTTCACCGGGTGCGGCAGGCAGTTCATCCAATATGTTTCTGTCAAATATAAAAACCGGCAGCACAGGTTTGCCTTCTTTAAGTGCATGGTACAACCCTGCGTTGTCATGCAGACGGAGATCACGGCGGAACCAGAATATAGTAACAGCAGGTTTCATTAAGAATAAGCAACAAGCCTATTGCTGAATTGTTTTAATATGGCTGCTGTAAATTTCCGCTGTCTTTGAACAGGTATATGTGGCGTCCCGGAATTGCCGCACCCAGCGGATACCATTAATAGCGTTGGTTAAAAAAAACTCTTCTGCATTCTCAATATCAGCAATGGAAAGGGCTGTTTCCCGGATTTGGTAACTCCCCGTTCGCAACTGTTCCAGTAAATAGCGTCTCATTACCCCATTCACACAACCCTCCTCAAGGGCTGGTGTACTGATAATACCTTGCTTTATTATAAATACATTGGCAATGGTGGAATCAGCGATGTTGCCGACGCTGTTCAGTACCAGGCAATCGTTCAGCCTGTTCTCTTTGGCATACTGTGCAGCCATGGTGTAGGGTAAAAAGTTGGCTGATTTCAGGTTGGAAAATTGATCGCAGCTCTTTTGAGCATCCGGAAAAAAACCAGTTACCAGGCCATTTTCATTTAAGCTGTTCACCGAATCACTCAATGGCCAGCATTCAATAAGATACTGCAGTGTTTTGTCGTCATCATAAAGGCCGCCATTCCCCCGGAAAACAGATAGCCGTACTCTTGCCAGTTGTTCACAGTTATTTTTTTTGCAAAGTTGCAGCACTTCCTGTTGGAGCTTTTCGGGAGTAAACAAGGTGGGAGTTTCCATTTTCAGAAGTTTTATTCCATGGAATAATCTTTCAAAATGGAAGGGTGACAATATGATCTGCCCCCGTATTACTTTAAGTGTCTCAAACAGGCCATCACCGTAGCGGTATCCCCTGTTGGATGCCAGCAATACCGGTTCAGCAGCAGCTACTATTTTACCATTGAAACAAATGTGGTCCATACTGCCAAAGTAATACCAAAGTAGAATAAAATAAATTTTAATTCACTTTAGTAAACATAAAAAAAGCCATCCCGCCTAAAGCAGGATGACTCAATATACTTGCCATTTACAACTTATGCTTGTTCTACCAATCCGGCTTTTACCGCATACATCACCAGGCCGGCCATTGATTTGGTGCCTGTCTTGGTTTTGAGTTTGTCACGAATAGCTTCTACAGTCCTGGGGCTCAGGTCCACGATATCAGCAATTTCCTTTGTGCTTTTCTCATCACACATCAGTTTCAGGATGGTTACTTCCTTATCGGTCAACTGCACATCCTGTGGCATAGATGATTCAGTGGTACGTTTAGTACGCAGACCACTCAGCAGTGCTTTATTGGTAAGGTCGTTAAAGAAGAAGTCATTTTCATACACCTGCTTTACGGCTTCATAGATCATTTCAGAACCTGATTCTTTGGTCAGGTAAGAATTGGCGCCGATCTCCATCATTTTAGAAATGACAGAGTGGTCATTATGCATGGAGAGCATAATTACTTTTACACCAGGGTATAATTTCTTGATCTCCGGCAACGTAGTTAACCCATCCATGATAGGCATTTGTATATCAAGTAAAACTACATCGGGTTGAATATGACGCAGCAGGTTCAATAACTGCATGCCATTTTCAGCTTCTGCCACCATCTGTATGTCTTTACGGCTTTGGAGGGAACTCTTTACACCAGTGCGGAATAGTGCATGGTCGTCTGCGATCGCTACTTTAATTACTGCGTTTGTTTCGGGGTTTTTCATCATTTGGATTATTAGTAAAAAAAATTGGATTCAGTAGTAATTCAGGATGCAAGATGGAAAATTCCCGCAACATATACCATAGTGAAACTACTTGAT
>JBEBIF010000388.1:0-3463 GCA_040080515.1 Chitinophagaceae bacterium
ACTTTAAAGCTTCGATCTTAAACACCGTACTCCCTTCGATGGCAAGCTTCCAATCGGCTATCAGATCTTCTTTATGAATCTCAATCCATGCCACCACCAACTTCAATTTATCCTTTGGGAAATTGCCTGCAAGTAAATTGGCTTCTGGAATAGAAATAACTGCATTATACTCGGCATATTCGATGTGTATATGGGGAATATTATGCTCCTTATTATCATAATAGAACATCCTGACAATTATTCCGTAAAACATGGAAATAACCGGCATAGAAAAATTTATGAGGTCAAAATTACTTTTTTGTGTAAGAATAAAAATAAATAAATTAAAGTTACAGATCAAACCCACCCAGGTTCTTAAAGTGGCCATTCAATTTGATCTTCTCCTTCAATTGTTCCATACCTGCCAGCATGGGAATTACTTTTGACAAATGCAGCCGCAAATATTCCTGCCGCTGCCTTTCATGAAATAAAGCCAATAACTCATATTCTTCTTCCGGTGATAAGCCGATATGATGCGCCACATCATAACTCTTAATGTCGGCTTCTTCCTTTTTAAAATCCTTGCTTATTTTCAGCAGCTGGTGCAATTCCCGGATGCCTTTTAATATCGTACGCATGATGTCGCCACTGCCCTGCTCGTAATTATCGGGGTAGGTAACAATGGCGCCGCTGTATAATTTTTCAGGCACGTCCTTTATCACTTCCAGTATGCGGAATATCTTTACCCCTTTTGTTTTAATATCCATTTCACCGTTATCATGCATCTTAGAAAGTTCTGCTATTTCCACCAGGGTGCCGTGGTCCTGCATTTTGTCAGTTAATACTACCGGTATGCCGAATGGCCTCTTTGTTGCATGACATTCACTGATCAGTTGCTTATAGCGAGGTTCAAAAATATGCAGGTTCAGGGCCTCGCCGGGATACACTACAATGTTAAGTGGGAAAATGGGAATAAAATTGGTCATTCGAATAAAAATGTTTGGCACAAATTATTGAATATCGAACAAGGAACAAGGAATGTTGAATAAAGAATGGCCCTTACTTCGGCATTCCTTGTTCCTTGTTCCTCTGTTCATTATTCGCCAGTTCTTTTAGTCTTGCATACTTCAAAAACGTATAATACGCCGTCATCTTTGCACATACATACCCGGCATGTCCGTCCAGAAACCCGAGTTTTAAAATATAATAATTAAAGAATGTAAAACCCGGCGAGCAGCGCAGCTTGAACCAGGAAGCTTTTTTTCCCTGGCGGAAATATTTTTCTGCATTCAGCATAGCATAGCCCGTCATTTTGGTGACATAATCATTTATATCTGCCATGGTACGGTGCAATACATACCCTTTCATTTTTTTGATGGCAAAACCGGCCGGTACCAGCAATTGCTCATGCACCGGCTCTGCATCCCAGCTCACATGCTTTTTATTGAACAGCCGGATATGATGGTCGCCGCCCCATTCACCATACTTCAGGATTGCATTGCCAAAAAAACTTTTAAAAGAAAGATCGTACACTACCTTCTCCGTGCCGGGATCAAATGCCAGCAAGGATTGTTTCAACTCTTCATCAATCGCTTCATCCGCATCCAGGCTTAGTATCCAATCATACCTGGTAAAGGCATTGGCCTTGTTCTTGGTGGGGCCAAATCCATCAAAGCTGCCCTCCTGCAGATTCACCGGGAATTGTTTTACCACCAGTTGGGTGCCATCAGTGCTGCCATTGTCGTACACCACAATGTCGTCACTAACACCCACCAGGCTTTCTAATGTTTTTGAAATGACAGGAGCTTCATTCCGGCAGGAGATCACTATGGAGATTTTAACCATTGCTGCAAAGATTACACCTTTTTTAAGGGCTGCCAACTTTGTAAGTTGATAAGCATATTTTTGCAAACGTAAAACCTCTCATATATTTCATGTGGCCTGAATTATTACAACAACTGCAGCAGGGTGATATAAAAGCCCTGGCCCGGTGCATTTCCCTGGTGGAAAATGAGACACCGGGGTATGAAGACCTGTTGAAAAAACTTCCGCCATCTGCTGCAAAGATCATCGGGATCACCGGCCCGCCGGGTGCAGGAAAAAGTACATTGGTGGATTCGCTAATTAGTTTATTGGCTAATTCGGGTAAAAAGGTAGCGGTGCTTTGCGTGGACCCTTCTTCTCCTTTTAATCTCGGTGCTTTATTGGGCGACCGTATCCGCATGAGCGATTGGTACACTCACCCCAATGTGTTCATCCGTTCATTGGCCACCCGTGGCTCAATGGGTGGATTGCATCCGAAGATCATTGAAATAACCGACCTGCTGAAAGCCTTTCAGTTTGATCATATCATTGTGGAAACAGTAGGTGTGGGACAAAGTGAGATCGAAATAGCCGGGCTGGCAGATGTAACAGTGGTAGTGGTAGTGCCCGAGGCCGGTGATGAGATACAAACCATGAAAGCCGGACTGATGGAGATCGCCGACATTTTTGTGGTGAATAAAAGCGACCGCCCCGATGCAGATACCTTTGTAAAAAACCTGCAACTGATGCTGGCCCCTGCGTTCAGCAAACATTATAATGAAGTGCCGGTTGTAAAAACAGTGGCTTCGCAAAAAGAAGGGATCGGAGAATTGCTGAATATCATTTTGCGCCAGTTACAGAAATCCCATGTCACGGATAAAACGTTCTGGTTGCTGGCAGAGAAGGCTTTTTACCTGATAGAACAAAAAAGAATGGCCGGCATCAATAAGGTGGTTTTAAAAAAAGAAATTGAGGCCCTTTACCAAAAAGGTAATTTCAACCTGTATCAATTTATAGAAGACAAATAACGATCATGGAAACAATTCCAAACAAAGGGTTGCCAAGAGTAGCCCTATGCGAACCGGCTGGCATAACTGTAGAGCCCGGCAAAGTATATTCCTGGTGCAGCTGCGGACTTACTATGAAAGAACCCTTCTGCGACAGTGCCCACAAGCAAATAGAAGGTACTCCGTACAGAAGTGTGAAGGTATTGTTTGATAAAGCGGAAGAAGTATGGTTTTGCCAATGCAAGCAGACAAAGACACCGCCGTTTTGTGATGGCAGTCATAAAAAGGTGTAATGTAATTTCACCAATACATTTGAATGAAGATCATCGACTGTTTTACTTTTTTTAATGAACTGGACTTGTTGGAGTTCCGGTTGAAATTACTGAGCCCCCATATCACTCATTTTGTAATTGCAGAATCCAATCTTACCCATTCAGGCGGACCCAAGCCTTATTATTTTGAAGAAAATAAAAAACGTTTTGAACCCTGGCTGCATAAGATCACTTATATCCCGTTACAACAATCAGCTGAAGGATTGGCCTTTACTAAAAACGAGACCACTTACAATCCGCAAAGCGCTTCCTGGAAACTGGAGAATGAACAACGGAATGCCTTATCCGTTGCTGGCTCACTGGCAGGTGATACTGACCTGGTGATCGTAAGCGACCTGGATG
>JBEBIF010000051.1:0-14594 GCA_040080515.1 Chitinophagaceae bacterium
GCGCTATTGGTTTTATTTGTAAGGAACTTAATTCAAGAGCACAGCAGGACACAAATGGAAAAGGAGGCGTTTGAACTGGCACGGTCTGGATATAAAACAGCGGCTGTCGCCAGGTACCAGCAACAGGCAGAGAAATATCCCGATGCAGGTCACAACTGGTTTTTATATGCACAACAACTTTATTATTCAAATCAATTGCCCAAATCAATGAAGGTATTGAAGCAGGGAATGATGTATTATGTCGATAACAAAATGTACAAGCTTAAAGCCGATATTGAACTCGAAATCGGTATGTATGAGATGGCGGAGCAAAGTTACCTGCGGGCCATCTATATGGTCCCTAACAGGATGGGCAGCCGGCTGGACCTGTTGAATTTTTATTTAAACAGGAAGGACACTACAAAAGCTATTTACTGGGCAGGGTCTATTTTGAACATGCGGATCAAGATACCTTCTGATAAAGTGGAAAAGATGCTGCTGCAGGTGCAAGGGATAAATAAAAGACTGAAAGAGGAAGCCGTTTCCGGGAAACGTAACTAACAGCGATAACACCAAAGTTGCTTACTAAAAACCAAAAACACTAATTTAGAGTGCCCCCAAACGGGGAAGCTTTCACTTACACCAAAGCACCACTGCTGTGAGCACTTTAAAGCTATTCAGGACCATTTATTTTGTCTGCATTGCCGGGATAACGGTAGCTGCCTGTTTTTATATTTCCATTGGCGCTGCTATTGCCGGCCTGGTGATCGGGATGCTATTTTTTGGTGTAGCCTGGTCATATAAATTTGAAAAGAATGAGAAAGAAGTGAGTACAGGTTCCGGAGCACTGATTTACATTTATATCATACACTCCCTCTGTTTTTTAGCCATAGCCTATTTTAACTATGCCATGGTGTACCTCTACCGGGATGGTATAGAGAACAGAGGCGTTATTACTAAAGTAGAAGTAGATTTCAGCACCTCACCGGATAGGGCGCCCGTTCTCGATTATCATTGCCGGATCAGTAATTTTCCCGGCAGACACCCCTGTTCCAAATTCATCAAAGAGGGTGATTCTGTTTACTATCTCTATTCCCCGGCCTTGCCGAACTCACCACCTGTTATTTACAAAAGACCTAAACCCCGCCTTTCTATATTGATCGATCATGGCGGCCCCATGTTCCTCGCTTCTGCTATATTCATTTTCAGCCTCTTGTCAGTATGGCTATATACCGTTTACCGTACCGGGCTGCCACAAGTGAAAAAGAAGATCGAAATAGAAAAAGACAAAGAACGGAAACTGGAGTTGGAAAAAGGGACTGCTGCCGAGGTTGTGGCAGCAGGAAAAAGGCCCGTAGTAGATATTATATACCTCCTGTTTTACATTGTCAGCTTTTCTATTTTTTCCCTGTTCATTCTTGCCCTGCTCAAAAACCTGTACATCAATATTCCCTTTCGGTTTTGGAGTGTGGGACTTACATCGCTGGCCCTTGTCATCATCCTGCTGACCAACTGGGGCGAAAAACTATTTGAGCTTTCTAATAATATCATGTTCTCACTGCGGCATTATAAATTGCTGTCGTACCTGAAACAGACGATAAAGATACTGGCCTATATCAGCCTGGGAAAGATCTTGTATGCCAGTCTTATCACCGGTGATAAATCACTGAGCGATGCCTGTATTGATTTTGGCAATAAATATTTTGATATCAATTTTAAAACGGTCCGGGATTTCTTCGGGTTCTGAGTGATAAGCAGACGGTGCCGCATCAGCAGATCAACGGCCACGTTTGGGTTTCCTGTTACGCTTCCATATTTCTGCCTCCTGCTGCATCCGGTGAAACGTGTTCGCCTGTTTTACCCGCAGGGCAATTTGCCTATCTTGAGCCACCTGGGAATAGCTTATTTTGAAAAACCCTGGGTGGGCCGCCTGCAACTTATGAAAAGCGGTTGGCTTTGCAGCAGAGATATTGAGGCTTTTTAGCAGCTCGTTGTTATTAGTTGCAATTATATTTTTTGTTGTGGCCAGGTTCTCCTGCAGTTGCTGTTCTGTTTTTTTCAACTCTTCTGGCGTAGTAACGGTATAAGAAGGCAGTGCTGCCGTTTTTATTTGCGGCGGACCTTCCCGGCTGTTCAGCTTGCTGAGGGACTTCAGTACTATTTCGGTCACCTTTTCTTTGAACTGCTCTGAAAGGACCAATGTCACATACTTGGATAAGGTCTTGTGGTTAGTAATAGTTAACAAACCGGCCAGCTTGCTCTTAAAAAACAAATTGATACTCTCTGTTAGACCAAGATCAAAACCGGCTTCCACCAGCCTTTTTAACACTAGCCGGCACTTGTCAATTTTGGCTTCATTAGGTTCCGGAAATTGTTGCTTAACGGTTTCAAGGATGATCAGTCCTTTTTCCTTGTTCCATGTTTCCGGTTGGATAAGGTAGCCATCATTAAATGAAGCGGACGAACCTGATCGTTGCAGGTTGATCATATACTCCACAGAAGAGGAGGGGTGAGTAACAACAACTTCGGGGGGATATGAGAGATCAGCTTCTTCCAGCAGGTGCAGGGCCTTCCATTTCCTCATATTTTTGACAAGGGAATCGTATTGGAAGAAATTTTTGTTATTGTACAAGCTGATACTATCATGAAACAATTCCAGTGATCCTGCTATGGCCTGCTGGTATAGTTCCTGCAATACACTGTCTTCTTTAAGTATTGGTTCTGCCGTATTTTCGAGTATAACTGCTGTCGTTACCTGCCTGTAGATATTGTTGTGTATCTCCGTTATCTGCGATTTCAGTTGCCTCAGTTCTGTTGCGGTGCCTTTTATTTTTCCGCCGGCACTGCTGCCAAAAAAAGAGATACTGCCAATAATAGAAAGATAAGCGAGGAAATAAGTGAAATATCTCTTTACCCGTTTTGTTTTTTCCTCCCGGTCAAACAGGTACGGTATAGCAATACAAATGAGGGCATAAAAGAAAAAAACAAATCCTTTATGGTTATTGATGAATTGTAAAAAAGAAAGACCAGATATCTTATCCAGCAATTGCTGTATCCCTCCCAATGTAACCTGCAGGGGAGCGTACAACAACTTTGACCCGATCCATAGTTTAAGAAACACCCATACGACCGAAAAGAATATAAAGGGTTTTAAAAAAGTGGTAAAGCCATCCAGAATATTCACTGCTTTTTTGACCGGTATCGCTTCTTTAGCTGCCGATATGATAAAATTTTCCTTCCGGTACCGGAACAGGTAGCCCAGTGTTTGTTTGATGATAGCCGGTTCTTCCAGGATGATCGTAATTAAACGCATTGGATAAGCAGACAAACGTACCCGCTGGCCGGTGCCCTTTAGCAAGGCCGGTTGTACATACAGGATCTGATGCACTTTTATCAAACTTAACAGAAAGTAAAAGAGGATGCCTGTAAAAAACCAGCCGAGGCCGGATAGAATAAGTTTGGTGAAGTCCATACTCATGATCTATAACTTTGGTATTTGTGTTTTTTCGTTCTCCACGGTCTCTACTTTAGATTTCAGGGTTTCCAGGTATTGATCGGTGAAATCAATCTTTAATTCTATCCACAGCGGCAGGTGGTCACTCATCTGGAACGTACGCCAGGTTTCAAAACTCCAATTTTCCGGCATTGTCTTTCCTTTTCTTTGGTACATGGCCTCAGCGAGTGGCTTATAAATATCATGGTCCCTGAAAACGGCTTCGTAGAAATTCACCACTCCCATTTTTACTTTATTATTTTCTTCTTCGATATCAAGGTCTTTAAGAGTAACGTTGTGCATGTTGAAAGCGATCTGGTCAAATGCCATATTCAAGTTGCTGTTTGAAAAGAGAATGTCTTTTTTAGGGTGGATAAAGAACCCGGTCCTGTTTCCCTTATCGCCCACCAGTGCAGTATAATAAGGATCGTCCTTTTTCTCTATGTTCAGATCACCCAGCAGAATATAGGTCACATCTTCTCTTTTTCCTCTTGCATTTAATTTGTTGGCCAGTGCCCGTATCTCTTTTTCTCTCCGGAGGCTGTCCTTTTCACCGGTATGGCTGTCTTTTTTATTCGTTCCGTAATAGATATGTGCATTGCACAGGTTGAATTTGAACCAGCTTGCCTGGAAGGCCACTACAAAAGGGGGCCTTGCAAAACCTTGTGGCAGTCCGAATTTCTCCTGCTCTTTACTGTCAAGACTGATCTCACCGGCAATGTTCTTGAACTTTACTTTACCAATATTAAAGATGAAAGCGATCCGTTCATTTCCTCCCTCCACGTTTGGTGTATCTGTTACGATAAAATCGAATTTGTATCCTAGTATCTCCATTAATTTTTTTAATGCCGACATATTATTACCGATCTCCTGTACTGCCACCAGGTCGAAAAAGGAAATGATCTCTGCTATATACCAGTAGGATTCCTCCAGCCTGTTTTCGGAATTTGAAAACTCCCGCAGGTTCCAGGTGCTTAGTAATAAAGTGCTCCTGTTGGTCCTTACTGGTAATTCGTTTTTAAGATATTCCCGCAATACCTGCAGGCTGGAAATAATATGCACCCGCTCTTTTACCGGAAAAGCTTCCAGTGGTTTGTAATATGGCATGGTTCAATTTTTTTTTGGCAGCAGCGCAACTGGTGATATCACTGACACCGTGTTACGGTATGCGATCTCATCATTATCCTTCCTGCCGTGTTGATAGTGTATTAAATATAAATGAAAATCAGGAACCTTGTTTTGCTTTAATAACGTTAAATGGTACCGTGAATTCACCTGAAAATACCGTGAAATAGGTATTGCCTTTACCATAAAGAAGTCAGAACTTCAGTACTTGTTTATTGGAATACTCCCCACCACTGAAGCATAACCAAAACATTGATCATGAAATACATTCTTCCCTTACTCGTCCTGGTACTCATGAGCTGCAACAATAGCCGCCGTATGAGCCGGAACCTGACCGAAAAAGTATTCAGCGACAGCAGTGCCCGTGTCTATTCACTCGACCAGCCCACCACCAGGGAGTATGTATATTATATAACACCGGACGGCGAAAAGGTGCTGCTGAAAAAGATCAACGGTTCCACCGATCCGCCCCGCAGGCTATTGCGCCGGGTAAATCGGGACACGGTAAATATTGATGCACCCCCCACACCGTTAGAGATAAGGGTAGATGCTGCCGCCCCTTTTACCGGCAGCATAAGGGCCACTCCCAAAACAACCTATTCCAATAAACCGGTAGAAAAATTCAGAACGATACCGGCACTGTACCGGAAACTGAAATCCAATGAGTTCATGAAAGACCTGGGCATCGGCAGAAGCGAAGTACGCAATCCGCTGGAAGACCGCAATATCCGTATTGAAAAAGCATACCTGTACACCATCACCGTGGAAGATGATAATGACCTGCATTTGTTAATTGGCAACACTCCCTCTTACCAGGAAGGAGTGACCCGTGTGTTCAATGCAGAAATATCTGGTGTGCCAAGAACGGGCAGCCAGGAAGTAAAAGATCATATCCTTGAACTGCGGCGAAGGGCACTGCGGGCCATGGGCAATATTCCTGTTTGCGGTCGCAATGGATTTTTGCAAAGCAATAAACGTATCACGATAAGTGGTTCCTTATTTTTTGATTCGCATCATGCTTCCAAACCGGCACGATGCAGGGAAGTGGAAGGAGAATCGGCATGGGAGATACACCCGGTGAGGACGATTGAGTTTGATGATTGAGGTTGCGGGTTTAAAGTTCAATAGTTTAATGGTTTAAGGTTTAAGGTTTAAGGTTTAAGGTTTAATAGTTCACGGGTTCACAAGTTCGCTTGTTTGTGCGCAGCATCCTGTGGATTGGGTATGTTATTTTACCACATCCTCACTTTCCACATCAGCTTCATCTTCTTTGGGTTTGCGGTAGTCGTTGTTAAGTGTATTCACCAGGTCTTTTTTATCCTTCTGATTGCGGAGAAAGAGCAGTACTACGACTGCGGCTGCCACAATGCCGGCAATGATCCAGGCGACGGTATTCATATGCTTGATTTTTTCTAAAGGTAGCCAGATATTCTGATTGATACTATGACTTATACCGGTGAGTGTGCCGGTTTGAAATAAATTTGAACCACATAGGCACATAGGAATACAATAGAAATACACGCAGCTATGTGCTGGCCTATCCCGGATAGCCGGGACCACCGCATGAGACGGGGCAGACAAGTTATGTGTATTCTATGTACCTATGTTTCTATGTGGTTCAAAAGCGCATAAACAATCACCCATACCATAAAAGGGGTATTTTTTTCTCCTCCTGATTACTTTACCTTACAAGGCACAATTTTTAAAAACCATTAAACCTTATCAACATGTTACGGCAAATAAACCGCCGGGGACTTTTATATAAAAGTATCCTGGCCTCACTCAGCCTGCTGCTGTTTATCCTTATCGCCTGCAACAACAAGAAACCTAAAGAAACAGACGGTACTATTGATAACACCGCTACCGGTACAGGCAAAGACACCACCTTTCGCAGTGATACCAGCATCGTGACCGTTGCTGCCCTGCTACCTTCTGCCGATGGGAAATCAATAGAGGTCATATTCAATGAAAAAGAAGCAGTATTCACCCTGTTGAAAGAAGATAAATCCTTTGCGGATTTCAACCGCAGTTTTGAAAGCGCCCTGAAATCCAAAGCCCCGCTGAAGATCATCACTGATCCACGCAAAGGCAACTTCAGCTTGGTGGCCCAGCCCTCTGTAAAAGAAGTGGAACTGTATCTCAGCTTCCGGAAGGATATGCTGCCCGGTGATAGCGCTATGCGGATAGACATTGCAAGAATTGATACGGCCCGCTTCAATATTGTGGATGAATACCTGAAATGGCCGGTGTTCAAACTGTGCACCAAAGTGGTTCCCAATTATGCCACTGCCAAACAGATCTTTGATTATTGTGCTGCGCAATCCTGTCATATAGTTGGTCCCCACCAGGTAACCCCCTGCATTCCTTTTCAATATGTAATAGATGGTTGCTATGCCCGTGCACATAAAATGCGCTGGATCATTGAACAGCATTTTGGTTATTGCAGTGAGAAAGTATTCAGCTTTGCCAACCAGGGGAATCACAAGCTGGCCGTGCAGGCCAATAAATGGGGTGGCTGCTGCGTTGAATGGTGGTTTCATGTTACCCCGGTGATACGGGTGAAGAGGACGTTTGGAAAAATAACAAGAACAATGGCATATGTAATAGACCCCGGTATGTTCAATGAGCCGGTGCTGCTCTCCACCTGGCTGGCCGCACAGGAAAACCTGGCTTGTAATGCCAATGGCCATGTGGATTTTTACAGCATTCAGCCTTCCTCAGCCTATTTGCCAACATATCCGACCGGGGCGCCATTTACCACCGACCCGAACTATATACAAACCAATAATACGCTGACCGGCTATGCCGGCGGACATACCTGTAATTAGTATAACAGTATAATGAATAAACGGAATCATACAATACCGTCAGCCTGTTTTACCAGCAGGCTGACCTTTATTGTGTTTTTAATAGTACTTGCTCATCATACCATGGCCATGACTGACCCACCTCCACAAGATTCATTGAGCCGCACCCTGACGGTAGCGAAAGTGTATGCAGAAAAAGACAGTGATCCCGGTTCCACTCAGGTTACTTTTTATGAGTCGGCAAGATTTTATAAGATACTGCAAAGCAACCCGCAGTATGCCGCCTGTATCCGTTTATTAAAAGAAGCGGAAAAGAAACAGCAGCCGTTGTGCATCCGTTTTACGGAGCGGGGCGGTGCTATTATTGACAGCGTCAGCAAAATAAAAAAACCGAAACCGGGTAGTTGATACGTTTATTTCAAACGGAGATACTGATCACTCACACAACTGTATTGACTCTGTGCTTTTGGTGCTCATCTGCAACTTGATGATCTTTCCGGCTTTATTATAGTATAATATCAATGAGCCATAGGCTGTTTGAAAGGCATCCCAGCTTACATCTTTTATTTTAGGATGGCCCAGCCATTTGAATAATGCGGTGCGGGAGGCGCCGAGCAATGGCAACGATAATTTTCCTTTGAACTTTTCCCGTATCTCCACATAATCCCTCCCGGTATAGAGATAGATATCCTTGTCTTTGAAAAAAATAACACCTCCGCATTTGGAACTGCTGTTCTCTTCTTCCATACTGGTGAAGCAGGGAAAGGTGGTCTTGAATTCGGTGAACGTAGAATTGATGTACAGGTCATTTATTTTACCACCCAGCACATCTACAGTAAAAGCAGGACAAACCGCCGTGGTCTTTAATTGGGCAGAAACGATCTGCAGGCAGCCTATTGCCAACAGGAGCAACAACAACTTTTTCATGTACACAGTTTTAAATGATGATGAATATCCCGGGTGGAGTGGCGGCGATAACAGCATAGCAAAATCCGGGCTAAACCTGCTTCTTACTTGGAGATTTGGGGAAAACGGAATGAAATAAATGAAATACTCACTGGTTTTAAGGGGTTCACGCAGAGGGCGCAGGGAACGCAGGGAATACAAATACAGAGAATACAGGGAATACAGGTGCACGCAGAGGGCGCAGGGAACGCAGGGAATACAAATACAGGGAATACAAATACAGGGAATACAGGTTCACGCAGAGGGCACAGAGGACGCAGGGAATACAGGGAATCCCTCTCTGTGAGCTCTGCGTCCTCTGCGTGCCTTACATAGAATCACTCTGTGAGCTCTGCGCCCTCTGCGTGCCTCCCATTTCGTATCTTTACCGAAATGATGCGCAAGCGCTATATAAGAATAACAGTACTGTTCTTTGCATTGACATTTTTCTGTCAAAGTATGGGGCCGCTGTTTGCCGCACCGGTACCTGCGAATAAGGAACAGGGAGCAGTAGCTGTTCTTTCTTCAAAAAGCGAACTTCCAAATGCTGAGCTGGAACGGACACAGATCCCCGTTGTTGCCGGTGCTCATCTCTTCGTACAAAAAATAGTTTCACCGGCTGTACTGACATCTGCTGCTACGGTTTTCTGCAGCACGGTCCTGGTCAATAATTTACAGATCAGGGAAACGGCGTTGCTGGTAAAAGATTACCTGTTTCATATCTACCCCACCCATCATTTCTGGTGACAGTTGTTACTATATATGTATCGCCTGTTGGTACAGGTGCTGCAAGTAAGTAATTATTGTATTCACTAAAATGATATTATGGATTCTACACTAGTAACAGCATTAGTGGTGGTAGGCTCTATCTTTCTTATTATCTGGCTCCTGGTATTTATCAACAACCGGGACAGAAAGAAAGACGCCGCTAATAAATAGAACGAATACCCCTGAACCACATAGTCATATAGAATACATAGAAATACACACATAGTTAACCCTGTTGTTTAACCTATGTTCCTATCTTTCTATGTGGTTCAATATTTAAAAATATCAGATGATGTTATCGCCTGAAAATATATTGCTGGTAGGCTCATTGCTTTTACTTACCAGCATACTGGCGGGTAAAACGTCGAGCCGCTTTGGGGTGCCCACCCTTATTTTATTTCTGATCGTTGGGATACTCGCCGGTTCCGAAGGGATCGGTGGTATCTATTTTGACAATCCGCATGTTGCACAATTCATTGGTGTGACAGCGCTGAACTTTATCTTATTCTCCGGCGGACTGGATACCAACTGGCAGATCATAAAACCGGTGGTATGGCGGGGTATTTCCTTGTCCACTATCGGCGTATTCGTTACCGCATTGGCAGTGGGCCTCTTTGTGTATTTTGTTTTTCATTTTACTTTATTGGAAGGGTTATTATTAGGCGCCATTGTTTCTGCTACGGATGCAGCTGCTGTGTTTTCTATTTTGCGCACAAGAGGTATTAAATTAAAAGGGAAAGTAGGAGCGGTATTAGAATTTGAAAGCGGCAGTAATGACCCGATGGCTTATTTTCTTACGATCACTCTTACCGGAATCATTGCCACCGGGCATTTTGACGGATGGCAGTTTGTTTTTCAATTCTTCAAAGAATTTGTCATTGGTGCCGCAATGGGGTATGCCATGGGACGGCTGAGCCACTGGCTGATCAATAATATAAAGTTAGACAGCGATGGTCTGTACCCGGTACTGGTACTGGGGCTGGCGATGTTCACTTATTCGGCCACTCATGTTATTGGTGGCAATGGATTCCTGGCCATTTATCTTTCTGCATTAGTATTGGGCAACCGTGATTTTATTCATAAACGCAGCCTCGTAAAGTTTTATGACGGACAAGCCTGGCTGATGCAGATCATTTTATTTCTTACGCTGGGATTGCTGGTATTTCCTTCGAGAGTAGTACCGGTAATGGGCACTGGTTTATTGATCGCCGCCTTCCTGATGTTCATTGCCCGGCCGGCGGGTGTGTTTGCAGCGCTGTCTTTTTCCAAGGCCAGCATCCGCAGCAAACTGTTCATCTCCTGGGTGGGTTTGCGTGGTGGTGTGCCTATTGTATTTGCCACTTATCCATTGATAGCAGGATTGGATAAAGCGGGGTTGATCTTTAATCTTGTTTTCTTTATTGCAGTGTCCTCGGTACTGTTGCAGGGTACCACGCTGCCGATAGTGGCGAGATGGTTGCGGGTAACAGAACCTCCTGTTACCACTCCGGATGAAGCGGTACGAACCGATTATATCGCAGATGAAATGAAGGAATTAGTGATCGCTGCCGGATCAAAAGCCATTGGTAAGAAGATAGTGGACCTTCATTTTCCGGCTTCTGTACATATCTTATCCATTAAACGGAAGGGCCAATATCTTCAGCCAACCGGATCGGATAAATTGCTGGAAGGCGATCACCTGCTGGTATTGTCAGGCAATGAAGAGGAGATGCAGGAGTTTGCAGATATACTTGGGAAAAAATAAAAGACTGTCCAATATATTTAACTAATGACCTCTTTTTGTACTCCCTGAATTTCCAGCACCAGGTTTTCACCATAAGCGCCGGCCGGTGTTTGATAACCCGGTAAAAAATTTCCATTCAATACCTTTTGTACTATTTGTAATGCGGCAAGTGTGGTCAATGTGTAACCTTCGGGGCCGCAGAGGCGGGCGGTAACTTTTTTTCCTGCGGCATTGGTGGCCTGTCCCCATAGTAAAGAAATAGCGTTGCTGCGTTGCTCATCAGAAGGACCGGCCGGTCGCTTGTTGATCTTTCTTTTCAGGTAATTGCGGAAAAAATTGGTACGCAGCAGCCAGTTAAAAAGAAATTGTCCTTTTAATAAATAATAGGCTTTCCGGGAAATGCCGGTATAAGATTCTATATCCGGAATGCCGGTGGTGGTGTAGGCAGTGGAAATATCTCCCCAGGGAATGCTCATGACGAATAATTTCTTTTCGGCTCCGGCGGGACCAGTAAAAAAGTTGACCCACATTCCTTTTTTACCAAGTGGTGTACGTACGATCTTTCCTTCTTTTCTTGCAGCGCCACCTTCGCCCAATTTGGTGGCCATCGTGGTAGCTGTGCCATGAGAGAGTCCGCCACCCAATGTGGCAAAAGCTAATTGCAGGGAGACAGCATCAGGCAGTAATTTTTTTAATTGTAATGCCAGGCAATCGGTTGGCACCACATCAAACCCGGCACCGGGCAAAAGCATGATGCCTGCTTTTTTAGCGGCTGCGTCATACTGTTTCATCATTTCAAACACGGCAATGTCTCCATTAATATCAAGATAGTGGGTGCCTGTTTGTAAACAAGCTTCTATCATTTGTTTTCCGGTAAACTGGAAGGGGCCTGCAGCATGTATCACTGCTTTTACTTCGCTGAGTGCAGTAAGTAAAGCGCCGGTATCATTGAGATCAAATACCCGGAATGGAAGATTGAGCTTTTGTGCCAGCGGTTCTATCACTTCTTTTCTTCTTCCGGCAAGAATGGGTTTTAAATCAAACTGACTGGCATAGCGGGCAATTAATTCACCGGTATAGCCATTGGCACCATATAAAAGGAATGTGTTTGATCGCATCATGAAAATTACAACCAAAGAATGGGATTCTGTTCTTTTGTGAATGATTGGTAGTGTCTCAGTTTGAAAATTAGTTGTCTTTAAATATACTTGAACCACATAGAAACATAGTAACATAGGATAAAACATAGGATCCTTTGTGTGTATTTCTATGTCTCTATGCTTCTATGTGGCTCAAATTTATTTCAAACTGAGACACTTCCTAATGATTGGCTTTTAGCTTAACCCGGTGATCACTCCGTTGGCATCTATATCTATTCCCTCTGCGGCAGGGATAGTCGGGAGGCCAGGCATTCGCATCATCTCTCCAAGTATTGGTATAACAAATCCGGCCCCTGCGGCAAATTCAAACTCCCGAACAGTGACGATAAAGTTAGACGGGCGCCCCACTTTTCTTTCATCATCTGACAGGCTCTTTGGTGTTTTGGCCATGCACACCGGCATTTGTTCAAAGCCGAGCTCTTTTAAATGTTTGATCTGCGTTCTTGCTTTTACGGAATATTCTACCGCACTTGCTCCATAGACTTTCGTGGCAATAGTGAATATTTTTTCTTCAATGGACATTTCTCTTTCATATAAAGGATGGAAATGACTGCCGTTCTTCTCCACTAATGCTGTTACGGCATGGGCCAGCGCTGTCATTCCTTTTCCACCTTCGGTGAAACCGGTGCAAACGATAGCTTCCGTATCATAGTTTTTGCAAAATGCTTTTATCACAGCGATCTCTTCTTCTGTATCTTCCGGAAAATGATTGATGGCCACCACTGCTTTCATTCCAAAAAGCTGCATGTTCTCCAAATGTTTCCCAAGATTCGGTAATCCTTTTTCGACTCTGTCAGTTGAAGGAGTATTCAGTTCATCCTTTTTAGCGCCGCCATGATGACGCAATGCTCTCACGGTAGCTACAATCACTACAGCTTCGGGCTTCAATCCCGCTTCCACACATTTGATGTCAAAGAATTTTTCTGCACCGAGGTCAGCAGCAAATCCTGCTTCGGTAATTACATATTCGCTTAGCGACAGACCCATTTGTGTGGCAAGGATCGAATTAGTGCCTTGTGCAATACTGGCAAAGGGACCGCCATGGAGCAATGCCGGATTGCCTTCTAAAGTTTGCACCAGGTTAGGCTTGATCGCATCTTTTAATAAAATAGCCATAGCACCAACGGCATTGAGGTCGCGGGCAAAGACCGGCTCGCCGCCAAACGTGGTGCCAATATATATATTACCCAATCTTCTTTTCAGATCATCCATACCGGTGCACATGCACAGTATGGCCATGATCTCTGATGCCGGTGTGATATTAAAACCATCTTCACGGGTAATGCCATTGGCCGTGCCACCCAAACCGATTACGATATGGCGCAAGGCCCGGTCGTTCATGTCCATCACCCGTTTCCATACAATGGTCCTGGGATCTATCTGTAAACTTCTTTTTTTGTTTTGCAGGTTATGATCGATCAATGCAGCTAAGAGGTTATTTGCTTTTTCAATGGCTGCAAAATCTCCGGTGAAGTGCAGGTTGATATCTTCCATCGGAATAAGCTGGGAGTAGCCGCCGCCGGTGGCACCACCTTTTAATCCAAATACAGGACCGAGAGAAGGCTCTCTTAATACTGCCATTGCTTTTTTACCAATATGATTCAACCCATCGGTCAGCCCCACAGAGATCGTTGTCTTTCCTTCTCCTGCCGGTGTGGGTGTGATGGCGGTGACTAAAACGAGATGATGTTGTTTGATCTTTTCCTTATCGATCAGCGAAAGGGGCAGCTTGGCTTTGTGTTTGCCATAATATTCCAGGTCATTATTATTTATATTAATAGAGGCAGCAATTTCCTTGATATGACGGATAGGCGCTGATTGAGAGATGGCAATGTCAGATAGCATAGCAGGCAATTTATATTCCTGCAACTTAATTCCGGTTCCTGCGCAAGGGTATGATAAATGTCAAGCAGTGGCCTGATACTGGCAATAATTATTGCTGATCCTCTTCTCCGGTAGCATCATTGCCGCTAAAAAGCAACTCCTCCAATTGTGCTGTAGTTACTGACAGCCAGGGCACCCATTGCCCCGTGCTGCTGATATATACTTCAGTGGATTCTTTATCCGGGAAAAGCTTGTAATCAAATTTGGAGATGGCGGTGCTGATATAACCGGTATAGTAGAATTGTTTTTGATGTTGCAGGGCATACTCAATTTTCAGCAGCATCAGGTATTTGCCCAGGCTCTTCTGTTTATAGTTGGGATGATAGATGTTGAGAATGCCCGCAAGGGTAGTATCGCCTTCATCAAAAAAGCCGGCGGCGATCAACTGGCCGCCATCCCTGATCTCTATGCACCGGGTGTTGTAAATAGTGCTGATGGCTTCTCCCACCAGGTAGTCCTGTATGGTTTCTGATACATCGAAATTGACAGATGACTTATAAAGCTGGTACAGTTCTTCCGCTTCGCTGGTGATCGTGCCATTGGTGATCGTGACGGAGAACTCTTTATTCAGCTCCCGGATCTTTTTACTGCCTTTAGCAGCCTTGTATCTTTTCAATGCCAACCGCAACCAGAATACGGGTATCACCAGATCATTCTTAATAATGATGTCGGTGGTAAAAATGGTTTGTTGCATACGGTACCAGCCACGG
>JBEBIF010000389.1:0-3445 GCA_040080515.1 Chitinophagaceae bacterium
CAAAGCGGTACGGAAATGATTGTTATGGGTGGCCTTTCATTGGACAATGGAAGCACCCTTGTAAATAATGGAACGATACGGGTAAAACAAAATGGTGCAACCGGTGCGGCTGACTGGACGGATAATACGTTGACAAGCTATAACTACGGTTCCGGTAAGGTGATCTTCAATGGAACAGGAGGGCACCTTGTAAATTCAAAAAACACTTTTGAAAGAATTGACATCGATGCTGCCGGCCCTGTTACCCTCGCCGGTGATATCAATACGAACAAACTCTATCTGAAAGCTGGCAGGGTAAATACAACAGCTGCTTACAAAGTGATTGTTTGGAACAGCAGTCAATCGGCCGTTGAAGCAGATCCCATCAATAGTGATTTTTCAAATAGCTGGGTAAATGGAAAGTTGAGAAGATTTGTAACTCCTGCTTCTGTCAGCAACTATGAATTTCCCGTTGGTGATGTGCATAAGCCAAACAGGGTGGTGCTGGATAATCTCATCGCTAACCCGCTTAATAATGTTACCTGGCTGGATGCTTCTTTCGGTCCCCAACCAGGAAATGACGTCGGACTGGCCGTTTCGGAAAACGGGCAACCTTATGTATCTGTAACCAAAAGCGGCGTTTGGTATCTCACACCCGATGCAGCACCATCTTCTGGCACCTGTGATGTGCTGTTATACTTCAATGGATTTACCGGTTTGAGCGACAACACTTTTGCCATTCTAAAAAGACCTGATGCATCTTCGAATGCAGCCGATTGGACGACGCCTGCCGGCAGCACTATTCCGGGTAATAACCTGCCCGGCAGAATTCTTTCTACCGGTTATGCCAGAAGGAATAGTATCAGCAGCTTCAGCCAGTTTGGATTGGGGACATTCTCAGGAGCATTACCTGTTACCCTTCTAACGTTTGATGCAAAGCGGCTGAATAAACTAAACGTACAGGTAAACTGGCAAACAGTAGCGGAACAAAACAACCGCGGCTTTGCGGTGGAAAGAAGACTGGAGAATGAACCGGTATTTAATTATATCGGGTTTGCCCCAACCCTTGCGCCGGATGGAAAAAGTACTGCCACACTGAATTATAATTTTACAGATCCCAATGGATTTGCCGGTGTAAGCTATTATCGCCTGAAGCAAGTGGCACGGGATGATCATTTTGTTTATACCCACATCAAAGCAGTAAAAGGGATCGGTGAAACCCAGGTGAGTGTAATGCTTTACCCTAATCCAAACTATGGCCAGTTCACTATCCGTCTTGACGGGGTGAACCGCTCCTACGATGCCATGATAACTGACATGAGTGGGAAAGTGGTGAAGCAACTTAAATTGGGCAATAACAATGCTATAAATATTACGGGGCTCAGTGCCGGCACCTACCTCATACGTATCCCGGATGTATTTGGAGCAGGCGAATCATTTACCGAGAAGGTAATGGTTGTGAAGTGATCATTAACCATAAACAATCTTAACCAAAATTGCCTTTGCAATCTGGAATTGCAAGGGCAATTTTATTATGTATATTCGGCCACCCAAAACATTGCTGCATAATCAGCTATTACTTTTGAAAAAGGCACAACAAAACCTGGCTGTACAAAAATGGGTGGCAGTAATTTCGATTTTACTGTTATCGGTAAAATTCTTTGCCTATTATACCACACATTCGGTTTCTATACTGACTGATGCATTGGAAAGTATCGTAAATGTAGCGGCCGGACTTATTGGCCTGTACAGTTTATATGTTGCCGCAAAGCCCAGGGATATCGATCATCCGTACGGACATGGAAAGGCAGAATTTCTGTCGGCCGCTGTAGAAGGGACGCTTATCGGCGCAGCCGGGGCAATCATTTTATATAAAGCCATTCAGAATTTCATTAACCCTGTTGAGCTGCATAAAATTGACTTTGGTATCTGGTTGGTGGCTGGTACGGCAGTTGCCAATTATATTCTTGGTTATTATTGTCTTCGCACTGGAAAAAGAAATAATTCGCTAGCATTAGAAGCCAGTGGAAAACATTTGCAAACGGATACCTGGTCCACGGTAGGTATCATAGCAGGGTTGCTATTGCTTTGGCTTACCGGTTACAAATGGATAGACAGTGTGGTGGCCATCGGGTTTGGTTTTTTTATCGTGTATACGGGCTACCGTATTGTCAGGCATTCCATTGCAGGCATAATGGATGAGGCAGATGGAAAACTGCTGACCCACTTGGTTGGGTTATTAAATGCACACAGACGGGAGAACTGGATAGACCTGCATAATTTAAGAGTTATAAAATATGGCAGTGTGCTACATGTGGATTGTCACCTTACTGTTCCCTGGTACCTCAATGTGCATGAAGCACACCGGGAAATAGACGCACTGTCGGAGTTGATACGAAAAGAATTTGGAGAGTCACTGGAACTATTTGTGCATTCAGACGGATGCCTGCCTTTTTCCTGCCGCATTTGCAATAAGCAGGAATGTACAGAACGAAAGCATAATTTTGAACACAAAATAGAATGGACGCTGGAGAATATCCGGCAAAATCAGAAACATCAATTAACGGATAAATGAAAACGATCACCACCTGGAAAAAAGAACATGAGTTTGAAGCCGATCATGAAGGAAATAGCATCAGGATTGACGGGGAGAAAAAAAACGGGCATGGACCTAAGGCGCTGCTGCTAAGTGCACTGGCGGCTTGCAGCGGCATTGATATAGTGGACATATTAAATAAAATGAAAATTGAATTTTCTGGTCTTGTCATTGAAACAGCCGCGGCTCAAACCACAGAACATCCTAAAGTATTTACAGAAGTCACTATCACATACAAGATGAAAACCGATGCAGCTAATGAAGAAAGGATAAGAAAAGCCATTGATCTTTCGCTGGAAAAATATTGTGGTGTATCCGCTATGCTAAAGAAGAATTCCCCTGTTAATTATAAACTCATCATCGAAAGTTAATTATGCTTTCCAAAAAAACACAATACGCATTCAGAGCATTGGAAATGCTGGTTCAGAAATATGAGCAGGGGCCTGTATTAATATCAGAGATTGCCCGCAAAAAGACGATACCACTTAAATTCCTCGAGAACATACTCCTGCAGCTAAAGAAAGACGGAATACTGGAAAGCAAAAAGGGAAAGGGGGGAGGCTATTTTCTTATTCAAAAGCCTTCTAAGGTCCCGGTGGCCCGGGTGATACGTGTTGTGGACGGCCCGATAGCAATGCTGCCTTGTGTGAGCCTTTATTTTTATCAGAAATGCAAAAATTGTGATGAGAAACACTGTGGCCTTCATGAGATTATGATCGGTGTACGGGATGCCCAACTGGCCATTCTTGAGAAAAAAACACTGGCAGACCTGGTGGTATAATTTGCCAAACATCTGTTCGCAAAGCAAAACCTAATTCTACCCTACTTGTTTGGTAGGGTAGTTATTACCGGCTATCTTCGCACCAAGTA
>JBEBIF010000390.1:0-3433 GCA_040080515.1 Chitinophagaceae bacterium
AGTTGATTCAGGCTCAATAACTCATTGATTTTTCTTATCTTATCGAAAATTCTTCCGTTTCTGAAAAAGTTATTTCCGGAAGCGGTTTTTCATTGAAAAAAGACAATCAAACCCCGTTATGAAAGTTTCTGTTTTCCCAACTTACCCCCTGCTTTCAGCATTTGTGGCAGATGAGATCCTCCGGTTGATACAGGAAAACCCGGGAGCCGTTATTTGCCTGGCCTCGGGCAATTCTCCCAAGCTTGCCTGCGAATTATTTGTTCAAAAAGCTACAGCCCTTGAACTGGATACGTCCCGTTTCTTTTTTGTGGGGCTGGATGAGTGGGTGGGACTTGGTCCTGACACATCGGGCAGCTGTCATTATGATTTCAAAACAAGGATCTTTGAACCGCTCGGTATTTCATCTGCTCAATATCATCTGTTTAATGGTTTAGCCGAAGACCTGGAAAATGAATGTGCCCGGATGGATAAGATCATTCTTGAAAAAGGAGGTATTGACCTGATGATCGTTGGCATTGGCATGAACGGGCATATTGGTTTCAATGAACCTGGTGCTGATTTCAACCTTTTATCTCATGTTATTGAACTGGATGAGACAACCACCAGTGTTGGTCAAAAATATTTTACTCAACCTATGGCTTTAAAAAAGGGGATCACTTTAGGATTGGGTCATTTGATGGCGGCAAAAAAAGTATTGCTGATGGCAAATGGTACAGCAAAAGCTGCTGTTATAAAAAGAGCAGTGGAAGGAGCGATAAACTCCTCTTTTCCTGCCAGCATTATGCAACAACACCAAAATGGATTTGTATTTGTGGATGAAGAAGCGGCTTCATTACTTACTACCAAATCAAACTGATGAAGCAACAAAAAGCATCCATCTTACGGGCTTTGTACTTTTTGGTGTTTTGTTGTACGGCATCCTGGTTACCTGTGTTAGCAGATTTTTGTAAAGATCATGGCTTAACAGAAACGCAAACAAGCCTGATACTCAGCATTACACCAATAATGATGTTTGCTGTTCAGCCGTTGTATGGATTTTTGGCAGATAAGTTTGGTTACAAAAGATCATTGCTGATCGCTTCCCTTTTTTCCTCTGTCAGCTACCTGGGTTACTTGTATAATGGTGGGTTTACCTGGCTGATAGCCGTCACCATTTTTATGTCTGTCTTTTATAACACTATACAACCGGTGCTGGACAGCCTGTCTCTCCGGTTGGCAAAATCCAACCCAAAATTTTCGTATGGATCACTGCGTATTGCCGGTGCGGCAGGTTGGGCTGTTACCGGTATCATCACCGGGCAGGTGATTGATTCCATCAATATCCGTATGATCTTTATTGTATCTGCCATCAGTATGTTTCTTTTCTTCGTTATCGCTTTACTGTTAAAAAAAGACAGGGATGAGAAAGCAAGCATTGAAGGAAGTTCATTTATCAATATCAGGAGTGTGCTGCAAGATCGTTCGCTGCTCTTTTTACTGGTTTGTGTATTTCTTGTTTCCACCGGCGCTACTACCATCTGGAATTTCTACTCTTTATACATGAAAGAAAACGGGGCTTCTGCTTCGCTGGTTGGGTATGGCCTGTCATTCCAGGGTTTATGTGAGTTGCCTCTGTTCTATTTTTCTGCACGGATCATTTTGCGACTGGGATTAAAAACAACATTGCTATTAACTGTGATCGCCACAGCTATCCGTATGTTGCTGTACAGTGTGATTAAAAACCCGGTAGCTGCATTACCGGTTGAATTGCTGCATGGTATCTCCTGGTCTTTATTCTGGGTGGTGTGTGTGGAGTACGTCAATAAACTGGTGGATGAAAAATGGCTGGCCACCGGGCAATCGCTGCTATATGTTGCTTATTTTGGTGCAGGTGCTATTGCCGGAAATTACTGGACAGGCTATTTATCAAAACTGGATATGAAGTTGTCTGCTATCTTTTTACTCAATGCCGCCATTGTGGCCGGAGTGGCTTTGTTGCTGGCTGTCTTTATGAAAAAGGTAAAGGAAAGAGCTCTTATATAATCTACAGTCTAGTTCTTCTTTAATTGCCCGACACACCAATCCACAAAATTTATTACCTGGTCTTCTACCGGTGCATACGGACCGGACCGGTACGCATTGCTTTGAATGCCTTTGAAATTATTTTCACACAACTTGCCATCCTGGTCCCCGGTTATCTCCCAAAACGCTGTGAGGTGCTCCAGGTTGTAATCTTTTCCTTCTACTGCTGCTGCATCTACCAGCCAGCAAAATTGCACATCAGTGGTAGCAGCAGTAACTGCTGTAACCTTCATGGTCCATACATAATCACTAACAGCATCCATCCAGAAATTGGGATAGTTTACCAACCCCACCACACCGGCATCATGGTCTTTATGATCTCCCATTGGCATCGATACTTTTTTTCCGTCAATACTATAACTCTCCACTCCCGGACGTAATGGATAACGGACCGCATATGTTGTTGTTCCTTCGGTTACTTCAACCAATCCGGTGGCCAGTCCCTTTTCGCTCCATATCTTTTGTTTTGACAAAGTGAGTTCGTTGGTATCTTCCCTTAAGTTGGCGCCAATTACGGCACTACAATACTCCGGATGTGCGCCACCACAATGATAACACTCCCGGAAGTTTTCAGCCACCAGTTTCCAGTTGGCATTCAATGTATAATTTTTAATACAGGCCACTTTTGCATTTTCAATCTTATACGGCTCCAGGTAAGGTGACAAACTTTTTGAGATGGTTGTAAAATCAGGCGCTTCATGTGACAGCGAAATAAAGATCAATCCTTTTACCACTTGCACCTGCACCGGTCTCAGGTTATACTCGTCTTTGCAAAAATCATCCGGCATCATCCGGGCATTTAATAAAGTGCCGTCCTTATCAAATACCCATTGGTGGTATGGGCAGATCAGCTTGGCCGCATGTCCGCTATGTTCCAGGCAAATAGCCGAGCCACGGTGCGTACAGGTATTATAATGTGCATACACTTCTCCTTTATTGCCCCGTATAATAATAATGGCATCTTTCTGTAAGTTGTATAAAAAATAGTCGCCGGGCTTTGGTATTTGTGCAATGTTGCCTGCAAAGAGCCAGTTCTTTTTCCAGATATGCTCCCATTCAGCATCAAAGACTTCGGCGCTGGTGTAAAAGGGCTGCTCCAGGCTGTAGCCAGACCTGTATCTGCTAATCAATTTTTGAATCAACTCATTACCCATACCAAATGATTTTTAAGCGTTTGCTTTACTCATTGCAAAGCTGGCGGCCCCAATGGCACCTGCCATATCTCCATAAACCGCTTTTACTATTTCCGTTGTTCTGCCCACGGGCTGCCATTCAAACTGTTTCATAAATTCATTTTAAATGCTTCTACTCAATTATGACTTAAGATTTTGTATCAAGTTCTTTGAGTTTATTTTGAAAATAGGTTGATGTA
>JBEBIF010000052.1:0-14517 GCA_040080515.1 Chitinophagaceae bacterium
CTTTTTCATAGGTGCTGTTGATGAAGCGGATAAAGTGTTCGGTAAAACCAAATTCTGTATAAAGGATCTGGCTGTCTTTTGTATTAGCCGTCATTGTTTCCATATTCAGGTACCGCTCTGCCTGCTTATAAAAATTGCTGTTCACGAGTGAGGTGTCTTTGAGATGGGTAACGGCATAATCGTATTGGTTCCAGAAAAAACGGGTTTGTTCTGTTAAACCGCCGGAAGAGAACCAGGCATACTGGTAATTACGGGCATTATAAAAACTACGGATGCGGAGGGCTATTTTTTTGTCACCCAGCTGGCGATGGGCGATATACCGTTCCATTGCGGCGCTGTCCAGGAAGAGATCATTATAAGCATTTTCTTTAGTGATAGTGTAATCCCGGTCGGTTACCTGTTTTTTCTTTTCTTTTTCATCAATAGGCTTGTCCACATCTTCTGTTTCTAAGGGTTCTTCATTAGTTCCGGCAGTTTCTTCCTTTTTATTGTTGCAACTAATTAACAGTAACAGTGAGGCAGAAAGGCAAAGGATCTTGATTTTCATTTTTTGGAGTTTATGGTCTGTGGTTGTTGGTTATTATGTCGTATAAAAATACAATATGTGGCGAAATTAAGCCGTAGCCCATTTTGCCTATGGGAAAACTACTATGTGTGGATATCTATCCCGGATTTATACGATTCTGCGGGCACCCTTGTACAATTTTCAGCAGATGGTGCCGTTGTTAAAAAGTCCAATCCTTTTAAAACCAATATCCGTCTGTATGAATCACCCATACTACAACGACCAGGCATATATTGCCGAGGGTTTCCACTTAGCTGACGATTTTACTGAGCAAACAGCCCGGCTGGCTTATTTCAAGATCAATTCCTACAAGCTCAGCCTCATCAAATCTGCTTTTAAACAAACCAGGGATGAATTGCGAAGTAATATTAAAAGCAGTTTATTCAATTATACGAACCCCGGGATCATTCTGGCAGACCTCGGCTTCTTTCAATCGGAATCGGATAATTAATTATTGCTGCTGTTAAGCGATCACCTTCTGGCGGCCCGTCAAAATAGACCGGTTTTGCAGATTTATTTTTCTAATTTTAGCAGAATGAAAAATAGATTTGCAGTCCTTTTTTTCCTGCTGCTCTCTCATGCTTCCTTTTCACAAAGCATCCTCAAACAAATAGACGAGCTGGATACGGCTTTCTACCACAACGATTATGTGACGGCGAAAAAGATCATTGATAAGATCTATATCAGTGCCACCACGGATGTAAAGAACGATACCGTGGTAGTGGAGTTTTTGGGTACCTGTGGTGCCGTGTATTATCATACAGGAGAATATGATAAGGCAATTGATTACTTCACACAGGCATCTGATAAAGCGTTAAAAATGCTGGGCGCCGGTTCCTATCACTACTCCTTAGCGCTATTCAATATTGCCGCCTGCTACAAAGAGCAGGGGCGGTATGTGGAAGCTGAGCCATTGTATTTAAAATCATTACCGGCGCTGGCTCCCTTCATGGGACAAAGCAGTTTGCAATATACCCGGTGCTTTTATTCGCTGGCGATGATGTATATAGAGATGGGAAAATACACAGAAGCAGAAAGTATGTGTGCAGCAGCCGTAAATTTTTATAAAGCCATACTGGGACAAACCAGTGACGATTACCTCGGAGCCCTGGGTTCCATGGCTGTTATTTACCAGGGGCAGGCAAAGTATGAAAAGGCGGAAGAGATATTTCTTTCTTTAAAAAAGTATCATACCTCTTTACCATCACCTTCCAAGGTAACGCTGCAGGTGCTCGAAAATAACCTGGGTGAGTTGTACCGGCATATGGCAGACTATGAAAAGGCAGAGACATTCCTGGTAAATGCAGTAGCGCTGGCAGGGGATGATCTGACCGAAGCAGCCAGTTCTTTAAACAACCTGGGCCTGGTACAAAAAGCAACCGGTAATTATGCAGGCGCTGAACGATCGTATAAAAAAGCTATTGCAAATTATATAGCATTGGGCAAAACGAATCATCCTGACTATACCAATCCTGTCAATAATTTGGGTGAGCTCTACCGCACGATGGGGCGGCTGCAGGAAGCCGTATATGCTTTTGAAGAAGTGATCGTATTGCGGAAGAAGTTTTTAGGAACAGAGCATCCCAATTATGCTAATGCTGTGAATAACCTGGCGCTGGTGGAATTTGCCATTGGAAAATATGCCGATGCCGCAACACATTTAGCTGAATGCCGGGACATCTATAAAAGAACACTGGGAGAGAAGGATAAATTCTACGCCAACAGTTTAAACAACCTGGCATCGGTGTATAAAGCAGCCGGTAAGCTTCAACTGGCAGAAGAAAACTACAAAGAGTGTTTGCGGATATTTAAAGCAACCTATGGCGAAACAAGTGATAAGTATGGAACCTACCTGGGCGGATTGGCCGGTACCTACCGCCAGATGAAGCGATACGATGAAGCCATTGCGCTTACGTTGCAATCGTTGCTGATTATTAAAAATAAACTGGGAGAAAGTCATTACGATCATATCGAAACGGAATTCAACCTGGCCGAAACATACCGGGAAGCAGGAAAATTCGAGGAAGCGAAAAAGCATTACCTCAATTCCATGAAAGGCTACCTGCTGCTGATCGAAAAATATTTTCCCTACCTGGGCGAAAGTGAGAAAACACATTTTTATAATAATGTATCCTACGCATTTGAATTGTTCAACTCCTTTGTCATTGAACAACAATCAACCTTTCCGGCAAAGGATCATACTGCCCTCGTAGAACGGATGTACGACAACCAGGTGGCGATAAAATCATTGCTGCTGAAGGAATCGGAGGCATGGAGAAACCAAATTGCTGCGAGCGGGAATGACGAATTTAAAAAACAGTACCAGCAATGGATCAGGATGCGGGAGAATATCGTGCAGCATTACCGGCTTAGTTCGGAAGAATTGGAGACAAGAGGAGTTAGTTTGCCCGTATTGGAATTGCAGGCCAATGAACTGGAACAAAAGATCGCTATTGCATTAAAGTCGGCTATCACACCATCGGTGAAAAAGAATAATAGCTGGAGAAATATTCAGGCAAAACTGCGGGTGGGGGAATGTGCCGTGGAGATCGTACGTGTGGAGTATTACATTAATAACCGCTGGACAGACACGGTCTATTATGCAGCATTACTGATCGATAAGCAATCAGCAGCGCCCCGGTTCATCCTGCTGAATAACGGGAATAACCTGGAAGGGAAAAATATAAATGGATACCGTATCGCCATTAAATCAAAATTGCCAGATGAGGTTTCGTATGATGCTTTCTGGAAACCACTGAAGGAACTTATTGGCAAAGCATCAAAGGTCTACTTTTCACCTGATGGAGTGTACCAGCAACTAAACCTGTACACACTTAAGAATCCCGAAACAAAGCGATACCTGATAGAAGAGACCGATATTAGCCTGGTGACAAATACCAGTGATATTCTGCAGCCTGCCACCGCCGTTGCATCAAAAAAGGCAGAGATATTTTCTTTTCCTGATTATGGAGTAAAAGTTACTGACTTACTTAATACCGGTACCCGGCTGCCCGGTTTTCCTGACCTGAAGGAATTGCCCGGAACCAAGATAGAATCCGACTCTATTAAAAAAATATTGACGCTGCAACAATGGCAGGTACAGGATCACCTGCAGAAAGAAGCGACTGAGGAAGCTATTAAAAAGATCAGTCATCCGCAGGTATTGCATATCGCCACACACGGATTTTTTCTGAAGAATGCGAAAGAGTCTAAAGAAAAAGTGTTTGGCATCGAATCTAAGGTCGCCATACAAAATCCTTTGCTGCGTTCGGGATTGATACTGGCTGGTGCAGCTGCTATAGCTAAAGATACCCTGGCAGATAATACCAAAGACGATGGCATTCTTACTGCCTACGAAGCTGCGGGTCTCGATCTTGCCGGTACCGACCTCGTAGTATTGTCTGCCTGCGAAACTGGTCTTGGCGAATTGATGAATGCACAAGGTGTATTTGGTTTGCAGCGGTCATTCCTGGTGGCCGGCGCTCAGTCTGTTATCATGAGCCTGTGGGTGATCGATGATTTTGCCACCCAGGAACTGATGACTCATTTCTACCGGGAATGGCTGAAAAACCCGGTAGCGGAAAACAAACAAAAAGCATTCAGGGCCGCACAACTGAAATTGAAAGAGAAATTTCCTCATCCTTATTATTGGGGTGCCTTTGTGATGGTGGGAAATTAGTAGCAAAGGTGCTATCATCCACGAAATGAGCCCGGGCATTTTTTTATTTTTTACCCGTAGCTGCCCACAATATCCCGGCATATAAATGATTGAGGAATGCGTCATCGCTGTAAATAGCAGGGAGGTGACCCAGCGCTGTATAAAAAGAACGTCCGCCATCATAAATATGATACCAGGCCAGCGGGTGCATTTTTCCCATGCCGGTTCCTTTGTTTTCGCCCCATTGCACTTTTGGATCGTAGGTAGATTCATCAACCCCTATTATATAATTAAGCCCGGCAATTTTTTCGGGGCCAAATTCATAGAATTCATCCGTCCATAATTTACTATTGGCAAATCCCTGCAAGCCGGGAAAGCCTGCATCCAATATATTCAGTTTAGCTGTTTGAATAACCGGGTGAATTTTAAACATCCTGCCCACCAGTTTGGTGTACCATTCCCAATCGTATTCAGTATCCGAAGCGCTGTGAACGCCGACAAAGCCTTTGCCAGATTGAATAAACCGTTCCATTGTTCTTTGCTGCGCAGAATCTAAAACATTACCGGTGGTGACTAAAAAGATTATTACCTGGAATTGCTCGAGGTACTTATCAGTAAACGCATTGGGATCTTCCCATAGCACCACATCAAAATAGTTTTTTATGGCCAATTGTTTCAGCGCCACCACTCCATAGTGCAATGATTCGTGATGCCAGCCCCTGGTAGTCGTTACCAGCAATGCTTTGAATTGTTTAGTTTGTGCGGATGCAACAGAGCAAGTGCAGATAATTGCTATTAGTAAAGTGAGGAAGGGTTTTACAATTTTCATGTATTTAATTTAAGAGACTATGAAGATAAGTAAGAAGGGGATTGGTTGGGAAACGTCTTCTTAAAAGCCCGGAAGGACATTGTCAAAGATACCTGAAGCGGAACGATGAGGTATTGGCTTATTATACCTCGTAGGTAATTAATTTCAATTCTTCTATTGTTTTGAACTGCTTATCAGAAGTTATTAATGGGGCGCCGGACACAATGGCTGTTGCTGCTATAACCGCATCTGCCAGTTTTAAATTATATTTCCTTCTAATTTCAATGTATTTTTTCTTAATGCTGTTGTTGATAGATATAATCTCGCAGTCTTTTAATAATCCTTCTATCTGTTTTTCTTCTTTGGTAGTCATTTTCTTAAAGCCAATTAACTCTAATTCAGTTATAAAAGATACATAGATGTCTTTACCGTGCAACATATCAGCCAATGTGTCATTCCCTTTCAGCAAATACAAAAATATATTGGTATCAACCAAAATTTCTTTCCCACTCATTCCTTAATTTTTTTTGGATGATCAACGGGTCGCTTTTTAATTTAAGCACTCCATTATATTTTTTTGCGTTGAAGCCGGTTTTCCCTTTCCCTTTATAGAGTTTGTCCTCTATTGCGGCAATCTCTTTTTTACTGGCTCCTTTCTTTAATACTAATACCATATCAACTAATTTGTACAAATTTAGCTTTTAAAAACGACTAATCAAACACTACTCCGGCATGCTTTCTATGGATACCTGCAAAGCAGGGATAAAAATAATGCCGGGAACAAACCCGGCATTATTCTTTCAAGTTGGAACCCCTGTTATTTATTTCGACCAGATGCCTTCAAAATGTTGGACGCCACCGTCTTCATAGCCTGTTATCGCACGGCTGAGTAAACCATTTCCCAACTGCGTATTATATTCGGTTTGCAATTGCGGAGTATTCAAATGATGCTTGGCCCACCAGGTACCATAATTAGCAACCGTTTTATACCAGATACCACTTAGCATCGGCACTCCGTTTTTAGTATAAGCATTCAGATAGACCAGTTTGAGCTTTTGCTTATCGCTGTAGTCTTTAAAGTAATCTTTGTATTGCTGCAGGGTCATGGCAGGACGGGCATAAAATCCACCGGTGTTTTTCTTTTCCCATATCGCAGTCACATATGTTTCATTGCCAACTGACAATACCGCAACATTTACCGGCACCCAGCCTTTATCTGAATTGGCTTTAAAATTGGCTTCATGATATGCCAGTGTCTGACCGTGATACGCAAGTGGTTTTGGTTTGCCATCTTTAACCCAAACGGCGGTATAATTGACTGCACCGTTTCGTTTATAAGAATCTACAAATAGCAGGCGGTATCCTTCGTTATCCCATTTGTTGTACTCTGTTTGATAAGCAGTGCCATCCATATTATGACGGGCCACCCATTGCACACCTGCAGACGGGCGAACAATAACATTGAAATACGTTTTACCTCCTGCATCATATCCATCTACCCAGATAGGATAATAACCACAGGTCCATATTTTATCAAACTCGCTTTGAAAATTATCATTGGAGATACCAAATTTGCACACTTCGCCCCAGTTGGTTGGATACGCACAATACGGATGATTGCCGGGATAAATAAACGAAGACTTGCCTTGTAACCCGGTGATACCTTCTTTGTCAAGACTTGACCATGCCACATTCGAAAAAGGTGAAGGATAATTATCTTTCCCTATTACATAGCCATTATTGAAAATGAGCGGACGGAACCATTCTCCGTCTTTTGTATTGTCATCTTTATAACTTTTTACATGCACATGTAAATGGGGAGCGGTAGAGTTTCCTGCATTACCGGCATAGCCCAAAAAATCTCCCTTTTTTACCACCGCATTTTTAGAAAGAAATTTAGCAGGGATACTTCCTTTCTGCATGTGGGCATACAATGCTACGAGTCCGCCATGCCGTATATTCAGGTGATTGCCTCCGCCACCGCCCTGGTTGGCGTAAGGCCCCCAGTAATTTGTTTTTTGATCGGCCATGAACTGGTCACCCTGTGCCTCCGTCAATCCGCCGGGCATCGGGCCTGCGTTATTGGGACATTCATTTAAAAATTCCAGCACATACCCATCTGCCATGGCATAAATGGGTTTACCCCATATCCGGAAATGATCGTTCTTGCTACCATCCTTATTGGGCAGCAGATCAGACCAGCCATCTTTGTAACCGCTAACGCCCATGTCGTAGGCAAACACCTGGTCGCCGCCACCGTGCATAGCATAGCTGCTCCAGTATTCATTCTCCCGCAGGTCAGCTTGTTTAAAAGGAAGCGTCAGGCCTGTATTATAAGGCTGCAATTTTTTTGTTATAGTAATCGGGGTGAGATAATTTTTAAAATAAAACCGGAAAGTGGCTTCTGTGGGCAATGGGGATTCTAAAAAGATCACATCACCATTCACATGATAATCCCTGCCATTTTGCCAGCACCAGGTGTAACCGGGATCTACTTTCAGCTGATCGGCTGCTAATACAATGGTCTTGGTTATCTTTTGATTGCCCTTGTCATATTCGATTGTTACTTTATCCAGGTCAACCTGTGCGGTGCCGGTATTACTGACACAGCCATATACAGACAACTGCCCTTTCTGCGGTTCATAAAAAGAAAAGCCGGGTTCTACCAGGTAGGCAACTGCATCTCCCTGTTTGGGCTCAATGAACACACTTACATTTTCCGGGGCGCCGGCAATGCGCAGTGTTTTATCGAAGGTGAAGTTGGTCCTTTTTACACCTGTAACATTTTTTTGCATTTCCAGCTTATCAGAATGCCGGATGTTGGTGACTTGTGCGCTGGAAGGTAAGATGCTGCTAATGGCAAAAGCTGCCAGCAGCAATAGTTGATGTTTCATAACAGAAGGTTTTGGTTTAATGGAACACAAAGCTATCGGGGCTTGTTGAAAGTAACAATACCACGATTAGGTTACCCTGTTTATGGTATATGGGTGCTGGCCTGGCTTTAGTTGATAAGAATGTGACTATAACAAATACTTCTCATCAAACTCAATATTATGTTCTTTTAATAATTCTTTGTATTCCACCACAAATGGTTTGTCCAGATGATGTTCTTCCTGTCTTTTGACATATTCTATCAGGCTGTTTTTAGAATTAATTTGATAGGTGAATGCACCATAGCCGTCCTGCCAGCCGCCAAAGTTTGGAAAAATGTCTGCCTCTCTTATCAGCATGGTTGTTGACAGTTTGATATCTTTTACCAGGTTTGCCAGCGCCACCGATGGGTGGATATGTGTGACGATATGGAGATGGTCTTCCACGCCATTGATACGATAGAGGTGGCAATTCTTTTTCTTCAGCAACCCTGTGATGTACTTGAAGAGTTGGGGTCTGTCTTTTTTGATCATCGTCCTTTCCCGGTGCTTGGTACTAAAGACGATCTGGTAGAGGATCTGGGTGTAAGTACTCATATTGTTGTTTTTAGTTTTCAGGTATTGCAACAGGGTGCGCCGTGGTTGTATCCCCGGGTGCGACCCGGGGATATTCGTGTTTGACCCTTTCAGGGTCGTCCACAGACCCCGATAGGGGTCGAACATGAATAACACCGTATCGTATGCGGTGGACAACCCCGTATCGTATGCGGTGAAATAACACTGTATAGTATCCGGTGACAACATGCGTATAAGGAAATGCGCTATGGGGAAGTGTAGTATGGGTAAAGTGACGGAGTTATACAGGACGTAATAACTGATCTGTAATATACAGAGAAAGGTAGTGGAGAAAAAAAGCAGCATGGGCTGTTAGCAGCCATGAAAACGGGACGATGAAGTGAGTGACACAACAGCCGATGCCATGAAAAATCACAGCTGGCTAACTCATCCTTCTCCCGGCTCAGGATTCTTCTCACATTTTTACACAATCATTGTGAATAACTGCCTGATAGCCAAAACCTGTTTTCCCTTTGATTGACTTAAATTCGCCGCTGACGTAACAATTACTTAAACAGAAAACCGTGAGATTAAAGAGTTTAGAAATCAAGGGCTTCAAGAGCTTTGCCGACAAGACCGTGGTAAGTTTTGACGATAATATTACCGGTATCGTGGGGCCGAATGGCTGTGGCAAATCCAACATTGTGGACAGTATACGCTGGGTGATAGGTGAACAAAAGATCAGTCACTTGCGTAGTGAGAACCTCGACAGCCTGGTATTCAATGGCTCCAAGACCCGCAGTGCCAGTGGCCTGGCCGAGGTGAGCCTTACTTTTGAAAATACAAAGAACCTGTTGCCGACCGAGTTCAGCACTGTGACCGTAACCCGCAAATTCTACAAAAGCGGTGAAAGCGAATACCGGCTGAATGATGTGCAATGCCGCCTGAAAGATATTCAAAACCTGTTCATGGATACCGGTATCAGTACCGACAGCTATGCCATCATCGAGCTCGGCATGGTGGACGACCTGATAAAAGACAAAGACAACAGCCGCCGCCGTATGCTCGAGCAGGCAGCCGGTATTTCCATATATAAAACCCGGAAGAAAGAAGCCAAGGCCAAACTGGAAGCTACAGAAATGGACCTTGCCCGTATCGAGGACCTGCTGTTTGAGATCAACAACCAGCTGAAAGCCCTGGAAAGCCAGGCCAAAAAAGCAGAGAAATACCACGAGATCAAAAAAGACTACCGGGAAATAAGTATTGAACTCGCTAAAGCTTCGCTGGAAGGTTTCAACCTGACCTATAAAGAATTAAACGAACAACAGGAAGCAGAGACCGATAAGAAAATAAAAATAGAAGCGGAGATAGGTACCGAAGAAGCAGCGTTGGAACAGCAGAAGCTGGAGTTTGTAGAAAAAGAAAAGCAGTTGCAGGCCATGCAGCATGCTTTTAATGAAATGGTGCAGACAGTCCGTACGAAAGAAAATGACAAGAACCTCTCTGCCCAGCGACTGGAACATCTGCAGGAAAAAGAAAACAGCCTGAAAGACTTTTTGCAAAAAGCAGAAGGTAACCTGAAGGGCATTGAAGAAAGTATTGGCTTTACCACCACACAAATAGACGAAGAGCAGAAAGCATTAGAATTATTGAATGAACAACTGGCACAACTGAATACTGACCTGGATGCAAAAAAACAGGTGCTGGATGAAAAAAGAGAATCACTGAATTCGCTGCGTGGCGAATACCAGCAGATACAACGCAGCCAGTTTGATGCCGAGAAGAAAGTGGCCGTGGCCGATACGTCTGTACAGAATCTGCAACGGGTAATCAGCCAGATAGAAGAAGAAAGAAAACAGCGGGATGCACAGCGTCACTACCTGGACAATGACCGGATACTGAAAGAAAAGGAGCTGGGCATTAAAAAAGTGGACCTGGAACAACTACAGCATCACCAGGAAAATACCAAGGAGCAGATATTACAAACACAATCGGTACTGGATGTACTTCGCAATAACCTGGCTGATGAGACCCGTAAACTGGATGCTAAAAAGAATGAGCATGACCTGCTGAAAAGTATGATCGACTCCATGGAAGGATACCCGGATTCGGTTAAGTTTTTACATAACAATGAGAACTGGAATCACAGCTCACCCATTTTGTCGGATGTACTGTATGTGAATGAAGAATACAGAACGGCATTGGAAAATGTACTGGAACCATACCTTAGTTATTATGTGGTAAATGATCTGCAGGAAGGATTAAGGGCCGTTCATTTATTAGATGAGAATAAGAAAGGGAAAGCGAATTTCTTTTTATTAGATAAGATAAATGGGAACCTGCCTGACGGACAGGCAGGCACGGATGACGCTGATCAGACGGATTTGCACAGATTAGAAGGAGGAATACCAGCATTGAGTGTGGTGGAGGTTGATGAGAAGTATCGCAAACTGGCCCAGCACCTGCTCGGCAATGTATTTATTGCTGATAGTGAAGATGCGCTGCAAAACAGCAATGGTTTTGTAGTGATAGAGAAGCATGGTAAATATGTAAAAGGAAAATATTCTCTAACCGGTGGCAGCGTTGGGTTGATAGAGGGAAAGAAGATCGGCCGTGCCAAGAACCTGGAGAAACTACAGGAAGAGATCGCAGCACAGGACAGAATAGTGGAAGTATTGCGCTCAGAGATACAAAGCCGCCACAATGAAGTGATCGCCTTTAACGAAGACCTGCGGGAAACTGCTATCCGTGATACGGAAAAAGAAATACAACAACTGACCAATGAGGTTTTTTCCCTGCATAATAAACTGGAGAACCTGCATTCCATGCAGACCAACAGCCAGCACCGCCTGGAAGAGCTGAACCTGCAAATGCAGCAGACACATGAGTCTGTAGCAGGAGTGAGGAACCAGTTAGGAGAGTTTAATGAATTGCTGCAGCTCAATGCCAACAAACTGGCAGAAGCAGAAGAAACATTTAAGCTGGCTGAAACGGAGTATAATGAAGCCAACAGGCAATACAATGAGTTCAACCTGAATGTGACCCGGCAACAGAGCAAGATCAGCGGGCTGCGACAGGAACTGGATTTCAAGAATAACCAGTTGAACGACCTGAAGCAACAGATCGAAAGCAATACGTCTCACCTTACCGATACGGTGTATAGTATCGATCAGTCTTCACAATTGCTGAAAGACATTGAGGAAGGATTACTGCAACTGATGCATGGTAAAGAAGAGGAGGAAAAGAAATTAAATGAAGCAGACCAGGCCTATTATAATTTCCGGAACCAGCTGGCAGAAAAGGAAAGTGCTATCCGCCACCAGGTAAAAGAAAAGGAACAAGTAGAATACATGCTGGCAGCCATTAAGGATAAGCTGAACGAGCTGAAACTGCAATTGGCTGGTATGAAAGAGCGGTTGAATGTGGAGTTCCGCATCAACCTGGAAGATATACTCGGCGAAGCCAGAACCGGTGAAGTACCGGTAGAAGAACTGCAGGAGAAAGCAGAACGGATGAAGAAACGGTTGGAAAACCTGGGTGAAGTGAACCCGACAGCGATTGAAGCCTTTACCGAAATGAAAAAGCGGTACGATTTTATCGTGGAGCAAAAGACCGACCTGGTAAATGCAAAAGAAAGTTTATTAAAAACAATAGAAGAAGTGGAGGTGACGGCGAACCAGAAATTCCTGGACACCTTTCATAAAGTGCGGGAGAATTTTCATAAAGTGTTCCAGTCATTATTTACAGAAGATGATCAGTGCGACCTGGTGCTGGAAAACCCGGAGAATATTGCTGAAAGCGGTATTGATGTAATTGCAAAACCTAAGGGTAAACGGCCTTCTTCATTGACTCAGCTGAGCGGTGGAGAAAGGACCCTGACAGCAACAGCCTTACTGTTTGCGATCTACCTGATCAAACCGGCACCATTCTGTATCCTGGATGAGGTAGATGCACCGCTGGATGATGCCAACGTAGGGAAGTTCACCAAAATGATCCGCCAGTTCAGTGATAACTCACAGTTCATTATTGTAACGCACAACAAAATGACGATGAGTACCGTGGATGTGATCTATGGAGTGACGATGCAGGAACCCGGTGTAAGTAAGCTGGTGAGTGTGGACTTCAGGAATTTGGAAAAACAGAATTAGAGAAAAGAGAACAGATAAAACTAATAGTAAACAACGTCCTGCGAAAGCGGGACTTTTTTATAATATTATATCACCTGAATTTTGAATACGCTCAGATATTGACCTTATCTTTCTGGGCTTCCCGCTGTTTTGACCGTTTGCTGAAATCGGATTTTACCTTATGTACAAAGGCGCTGAGGGAAAAATATATGCCGCTGCAAAGCAGGAAAGCTGCAACTATCGCCCAAAAATACCAGTCACCTTTTTCTATATCCGCTTCAAAAAAGGCATAAAAGATCAGGAGTACAAAACCAATCAGGGAAGCAAAGCCAATAAGAAGCTTGGTAAAATAACTATCAGTGTGACTGTTTGACATAAGAAGTGTTTGAATAATGATTTAATGCGGCTCAAATGTAAGAAAAAAATAATCTAATGTTAATAGTCCGCAGGGCGACCAAATAAATTACCGGCAGACCTAATTTTGTTTTTTAAATTTACAATATGCGAAAATTGTTCCCTTTTTTACTACTGGCTTTAGCCTTTACTGCAGCAAACGCACAGGAAGCCCCCGAAGGCTTATTTATCTCTTCTAAAGCCCCGGATTTTAAAGCTACCGATCAAAATGGTAAGGAGGTGCGGTTGAAAGACCTGCTGAAAAAAGGAAAAGTAGTGTTGGTGTTTTACAGGGGGCAATGGTGCCCTTACTGCAACAAAGAACTCTCCCGTTTACAAGACTCCCTGCAACTGATCATTGATAAAGGCGCCACACTGGTGGCCGTCTCTCCTGAAAAACAGGAAAACATCACCCTGACAGTAGAAAAAACAAAAGCCACCTACCCGGTACTGCATGATGAAGGGCTGAAGATCATGAAAGCCTATGATGTGGAATATGAAATGCCGGAAAATACAGTTACCCGTTACCGCAATTCAGGACTTGATATTGAAAAGATCAATGGAAGCAATGGCAAGTACTTACCGGTACCTGCAGTCTATATCATAGATAAGGAATCGACAGTTACCTATCGTTTTTTTGAGACCGATTACAGGAAGCGGCCCAGTGTGAAAGAAATACTGGATAATTTATAACCCGCTTATATCTTCTTCGCTACAAGACAAAGCGACTGAACCCGGAATGGTTTTCCATCAAACTCCAGTTCGGGTTCATTTAGTGTAACGGCTTTCTCAAAGTGCAGGTGATTTTTTTCTATTACTTCTTTCCAGCTTTGTTCTGTGTATTTGGTAAATCCATATTGGGTAAAGGGCATCTGGTCCATACTTTCTTTGGTACGGATGGTGGCAAAGAACAATCCTCCTGGTTTCAACACCCTTTTTATTTCCTGCAAGTGATGTTGCGGCTCATCCCAGAAATAAACCACATTGATACAATAGATCTTATCAAAGCTGTTGTCTGCAAAAGGCATTTCACTGCTGCTGCCTTGTACCAATGCCAGTTTATTTTCTTTAATATGCTGTTCATTTTCCAGGCGGGCAGCCTGCACCATGGTGGCGGAAAAATCGAGACCGGAAATATGAAGGTCAGCCGCTTTTGAAAATATTTTAGTGAAGAACTTCCCATTGCCAAATCCAATTTCGAGCACCCGTTCGCCGGGAGCTAATTGCATGGTGTCCAGTGTAAAATCATACAATGATTCATTGGCTTTATTCATCATCAGCCCCACTTTATTTCCCATGGCGCCGCCCGGTTTGCGAAGCTGGCGGGCCATCGCTTTGAATTTTAGCTTTTGAAAAAATCGTTTGAACATTTATTATAAGTATTAATTTCCCTGCCAGGTGATCTTTGCTACTTTACCATTATTGCCAGCCAGGTAAATAGTGGTTCCCAGTTTGGCAATGCGGCATACATTAAAACTTTCTTTGCTGATCCAGCTCCATTTTTTTCCTCCGTTAGATGAATAATCCACACCATTGAGGCC
>JBEBIF010000391.1:0-3417 GCA_040080515.1 Chitinophagaceae bacterium
CTTCCCGGTTTTTCTGATACTGAATGAAGAAGGCGAATTGATACATACAGAAAATTCAGCCTACCTGGAAGAAGCTAAAAGCTATAACAAACTGAAGGTGATCGACTTTCTTAAGAACTGGGTCAAGGCTGCATTTGATCCTTCACAATACAAAGAGCAATAATGAATCCGCAGGCGCCTGCATTTATAAAGCTGATGAAACATCCTGTTAAGTTCAGGATGTTTCTGTTTTTCAAATTGCCAAGTGCTTATTTCTCCGGGGTACGGTTACGGGATCTTGATGCCAGTCAAAGCAGGGTAACGGTACCATTCAAATGGTTTTCACAAAATCCTTTTAAGTCAACCTATTTTGCCTGTTTGGCAATGGCTGCGGAAATGAGTACCGGGTTACTGGGCCTCATGCAGTTGCATAAACGTACGCCTGCCGTTTCCATGCTGGTGGTAAAACTGGAAGCCCGGTATCATAAAAAAGCTACCGGCCGCACCAGCTTTGTTTGTGCTGATGGTATGTTGTTTGAAAAGACAGTAGAGCAAGCCATTGCCACCGGCGAAGCACAGACACTGGAAGCAAGATCTGTTGGGCGTAATAAAGAAGGAGAGATAGTGGCTGAATTCACCATCACCTGGTCATTTAAAGCAAAGAGTAAGAAGTAATATTTATAACAACTAAAAAATCTCCTGGGCAAAACAGTTTAGTTCCCTTTCAGGAGTACAAAGAGATATGAAAATTTCATTTCACGGCGCAGCCAGAACAGTTACCGGGTCAAAGCACATTTTAACTTTAAAGAATGGAAAAAAGGTCTTGCTCGACTGTGGTATGTTCCAGGGCATGGGCAAAGAGACCGACATCCTCAACCGGGAATTTGGGTTTGATCCCAAAGAAGTGGATGTGATGATCCTTTCTCATGCACATATTGATCACAGTGGATTGATACCCCGCCTGGTGGCTGAAGGATTTGAAGGAACAATCTTTTGCACGCCGGCTACAAAGGATCTGACAACCGTATTGCTTAAAGATTCTGCCGAAATCCAGGAAGATGAAATTAAATACAAGAACAAGCGCCGGGCTGCCGACAATTTGCTTTACATGAAACCGCTTTATACTACAGAAGATGCAGAAAGAGCCTCAGAGCATTTAACGGAAAGAGGTTACAACGAATGGTTCGATGTCATTGATGGAGTGCAAGCCATGTACACTGATGCAGGCCATATCATCGGAAGCACCTGTGTGCACCTGAGGATAAATGAGGACGGCAAGAAAACAAGTATCACTTTCAGTGGTGATATTGGGCGGTACAGAGATGCCATATTAAAGTCGCCAGATACTTTTCCGCAGGCAGATTATATTATAATGGAGTCCACCTATGGCAACAGCCTGCATGATAATAATGTGACCACTCCCGAGATGCTGCTGCGCTGGATAGAGAAAGCCTGTTTGCAAAAAAAAGGAAAACTGATAATGCCTGCTTTCAGTGTGGGCCGTACACAGGAACTGCTCTATGCACTTAATCAACTGGAACAGGAGAACCGCCTGCCCGACTTGGATTATTATGTGGATAGTCCGCTGAGTGTGGAAGCAACTGAAATTGTAAAACGCTACCCGCAATATTTTAATAAGACCATCCGCAAAGTGATGGAAACAGATAACGACCCCTTTGCTTTTAAAGGATTGCGATTTGTAAAAACGGTGGAGCAATCAAAGCAACTCAATTTTCAGAATGGACCGATGGTCATTATCTCTGCAAGTGGTATGGCGGACGCAGGCAGGGTAAAGCACCATATCAGTAATAATATTGAGAATAGCCGCAATACCATCTTACTCACCGGTTATTGTGAACCCCGCTCCGTCGGAGGCCGGTTAATGGCAGGTGATAAGGAAATTAATATGTTTGGTGTGCTGCATGAAGTGCATGCGGAGATCGGAAGCATCCGCAGCATGAGTGCCCATGGTGACTATGAAGATATGTGCCAATGGCTTGCCTGCCAGGATAGCAGCCGGGTAAAAAAATTATTCCTCGTGCATGGAGAGTATGAAGTACAGCAGGATTTTAAACAACGCCTGATCCGGAAAGGTTTTGCGGACGTGGAAATTCCTGAACAACACTCTGAAATTGGTCTTGGCTGACAATGCGCTGACAATGCGCTTGTTTCTTTTCACATCTCCTTAGTAAACTGTCGCATGGTTTTTCCGTTTATAAGTAGCTAAACATTTTGTTAACTATAAAACGGAAAAATATGAAGAAGAAAAGTATGCTGTGGACTGGATATATTTCTTTCGTCTTCTTGCTTGCAAGTTGTGGTACCACAGCCCATATTGAAAAAGACGACAATGCAGATTTCAGCCGGTACAAAACCTTTGCGTGGATTGATAAAGATGGAGAAGGTAAGGATGACAACAACCGGCGCAATGATCTCACAGAACAAAAGATAAGGGAAGCCGTAAACAGGGAGCTGGAAAAAACATCTGGCTGGCGGGAGGTTAAGAATAGGCCTGATGTATTATTGAGTTATGATGTGCTGGTGGAAAAGGGTACCAAAGAAAGCAGTAACCCTGTCTATTCCAGGCCCTACTCAAGAGTGATTTACAACCCATACACCCGCCGGTACACTACCCTGTACTATCCTTCACAGTTTGTAGGATATGAAAGGGATGAACGCCCTATCAGGGAGGGAACAGTTACCATTTCGATGATTGACAGCAGGACCGATAAAACGGTTTGGCAGGGTTGGACAACGGATGAGGTAAGCAGCAGAAATCTTACTTCCAAAGAAATTCAGAATAGCGTAAGGGCCATCTTTAAAAAATTTGACCTGGTGAAAAACTAATCGTTATGGACGGTTTCAAATCAAACCTCTTTGCTGAAAGGCAGGGAGGTTTTTGTTTGCAGTGGCGGGAAGAAATTGTAAAATCGATTTTTTGAATACGGGTTTTGCGTATTAAAGGTGGAGCAGATTAGCGACTAAATTAAAAAGGCTGCAATCATTGCAGCCTTTTTTGTACGGGAGAGCAGACTTGAACTGCCGTCCGCTGCAGCGGATATGAATCCGATGCTCAATGTGGTAATGTTTTAACAAACTCCCTGCCGACTCCAGTTTTTAACCATTTTTCATGGGCCATTGCTTCCAGTTTTGTTTCAAATATTCTAGTGTAAATAAGTTTCCATGGCCTATGCTTTGCCGTCCAGTCCTTTCCTAAAGAATTATGAGACTGAAGTCTTGCTTCCAGGTTGGAGGAAAATCCGGTATAATGCTTACCGGCCGTTTCAGAGTAAAGGATATATACGGTGAATTTCATAAAAAGAAAAAGCCCCTTTTCGGAGCTTTTATGTGTACGGGAGAGCAGACTTGAACTGCCGACCTTCGGGTTATGAATCCGATGCTCTAACCAGCTGAGCTACCCCCGCATTTGTTTTATTT
>JBEBIF010000392.1:0-3405 GCA_040080515.1 Chitinophagaceae bacterium
ATTCAATATTGTTCTGGTACCATTGTGAAGTATTAGTGCCAAATTTTACATTGCCCAGTTTTGTGCCATCATTGCTGGCCCATTGGCCGTGATACCAGGGGCCCATCACCAGCCGGTTGTTAGTGGAAGTACTTTGTTTTTCAATTGCCTTGTACAAATTCCAGGCACCCCAGCAATCTTCTGCATCAAATAATCCGCCTACCACCAGCATGGCCGGTTTGATATCATACATAGCTGTTCTTGCATTCCGGGCTTTCCACCAATCGTCATAGTTAGGATGTGCATACAGATCTTTCCAGAACTGCACACTGTCTTTCATATGCTTCATCAGGTCCGGCAGGGTATTTTCCAGGTAGAATTTATAATTATCTTTTATCGGAAAATTAAATCCCGGTAAGCCAACAGTGGTTGGTTTTGGTCTTGGTTTGCCAAAGCCGGAATAGAAACTAAAACCATCCATCTGGAAGAAAGCGCCATTGTGATGGAAATCATCGCCAATGAACCAGTCGGTTACAGGTGCCTGCGGGCTTACTGCTTTTACTGCCGGATGATTACTGGCAGCGGCCATCGTGGCATAAAAACCCGGATAGGAAATACCAAAGATGCCCACATTACCATTGTTATTAGCAATGTTATTTATGATCCAGTCAACAGCATCATAGGTATCACTGGCTTCGTCGATCTCAGTGCCGGTTTTGTTTTTATTGAATGGACGTACATCCACAAATTCACCTTCGCTCATCCAGCGGCCTCTTACATCCTGCACTACGATGATATAGTTTTCCCGGGCATAATATTTCCAGTGGCCACCCCAAAGGCGGGAGGAAAACTCTTTGCCATACGGTGCGCAAGAGTAAGGGGTCCGCATCATCAGTACCGGGTGCTTTTCGCTTTTATCATTGGGAAGATATATGGTGGTGAATAGCTTAATGCCATCCCGCATGGGAATTTGTTGCTCCAGTTTGGTATAGTTTTCTTTGATCCAGGCAGAATCCTGGTCGGTTTGTGCCCTGGCAATGGTGACCAGGAAGATCAGCAGCAGGGAGTTGATTGTTTTTTTCATGGAAGTTATTTGAAGGTTTAAATTTAGTGTATCTCAAAAAACTTACCTTAATTTTCCTTTTTTATGAGGAATCCTTCGGCTGGTATTGTAGAAATACCCGGGCCGGTTCCTTTTCACTATCATCCACTTTTTATGCAGACACATACTGACGTAATAACGAAATTCTATACCGCCTTCGGCAAACTGGATCATGAAACCATGAACAGCTGCTATAGTGATGACATCGTTTTCAGCGATCCGGCCTTTGGACTATTGAGGGGTGAGGAGGCCAAATATATGTGGGAGATGCTTTGCAGGAATGCCAAAGACTTTTCGCTTACTTTTTCCAATATTCAGATACTGGATGAGGAATATGCTACCTGCAACTGGGTGGCAACTTATACTTTCTCCAAGACCAACCGGAAGGTGGTGAATTATATCAAAGCCTTCATGCGGTTTAAAGATGGACAGATCATTGAACACAGTGATGCTTTTAAGCTAAGTAAATGGGCGGTGCAGGCCCTGGGCTGGAAAGGCGCTTTTTTTGGCTGGATGAGCTGGATGAAGAAAAAGATACAGAAGAATGCGAGGAAGAATTTGATTGCGTTTATTGAGAAAAAGACGGGAAGTCGGAAAGACAGGAAGACCGGAAGTCAGTAAGACGGGAAGACGGAAAGCAATTAGCACTCTCGGTTTATGTCTTCCGGTCTTTCCGTCTTACCGACTTCCCGACTAATCTTCCAACACCCCAAACTTTCCCGCATTTACATCTCTCATAGCTTGTTCCACTTCTTCCCAGGTATTCATCAGGAAAGGACCGTAAGAGGCGATGGGTTCATTGATCGGCTCGCCGGACAATACCAGGATGATCGTATCTTCTGTTGCTTCGATTGTGATATCTTCTCCTTCGTTTTTGAATAACACAAAATGATCGGTATTGACTTCGGTTCCGTTGATCGTTGCTTTTCCATCGGTAACTAACAGGCCGGTATTGTAATTGGCGGGGAAACTTAGTGTTGCGACAGCGCCTTTCTTCAGTCTTGCATTATACACCTGCATAGGGGTGAAGGTAGATGCGGGCCCTTTGGTTCCGTTGTACTCACCCGCTATTACTTCGATAAAACTTTTTTCATCGGCCAGGAAATGGCGGCCCATCAGTTCATTCGTTACTTCCTGGTATTTGGGTTTTGTCTTTTTAAATTTTGCCGGAAGGTTTACCCACAATTGTACCATTTGAAAAAGACCGCCGGTAAGGCTGAAATTTTCTTCATGGTATTCTTTGTGCAACAGGCCTGCACCTGCAGTCATCCATTGCACATCTCCTTCACCGATGATGCCGCTGTTGCCAGCACTGTCGTGATGGGCGATCTTACCATGATAAGCGATCGTCACGGTTTCAAAACCGGCATGTGGATGTACCCCAACACCTCTTGGTTCTTTGGAAGGAGAGAATTCAATTTTTGATCCATAGTCCATCATAAAGAACGGGCTCATTCTTTTTTTGTCAATGCGGTCACCGGGAAAAAATCCATGTACCCGGAATCCATCACCAACCATGTGTGGTGGTGGCGGAGCAATGATGGCATCTATTGACTTAGTTGTTGACATAATTGTATATTTAGAAATTTAGAAATTTTGGAATTGGGAAAGAGAAGCATTGGGAAAAGTGCAATTGGGAAATTGGGAAATCTTGCTATAATTGAAGAGACATACTTCTTTGAGAAAATTTCCCAATTTCCCAATTCCAAAATTTCAAAATACTTGTCTTCTCCAATTGCACTTTTCCCAATTCCCTCACACCGGCACTTCCATCAGCAGTATCTCCGCATCACTGTCGGCTTTTAATTCCAGCTCGCCGGTTTCTGTGATGGCTAATCCATCTCTGCGGTTCAATTTTATTGCATTGATGGTTAAATCACCTTCGATAACAAAGGCGTACACGCCATTGTCCTTATTGCGAAGCGTATAATTAATAGCGGTGCCTTTGTCCAGTTTGCCGAGGCTAAACCAGGCATCCTGGTGTATCTGAACGCCGCCATCCGCACTGCCGACCGGTGAAACAACTGTCAGCAGTCTATTATGTTTTTCTGTATCAGGGAAATGCTGCTGATCATACCGGGGTGTTACATTCTTCTGATTCGGGAATACCCATATCTGGAAAAATTTAACCGGCTTGTCTTTATTCTTATTCTTTTCGCCGTGCTGTATGCCGGTGCCGGCACTCATGGCCTGCACATCTCCCTGGCGGATCACCTGGGTATTGCCCATACTGTCTTTATGTTCCAGGTCGCCATCAGTGGGTATGGATATGATTTCCATATTATCATGCGGGTGTGTACCAAAGCCCATCCCACCTGCCACAG
>JBEBIF010000053.1:0-14402 GCA_040080515.1 Chitinophagaceae bacterium
TGCAGCCAAACCAGCAGGCATCATCAAACCTTCTTGTACCAGTTTTTGAATTCTTGTTTTGTTCAATTGACTCCACACACTTTTCGGTTTTCGGGGAGTGAATTTCAGTGCAGACCGGTGTTCATCCAGTTTTCGGGGCAGACTGTCTATCCATCCAAAGCAGAGGGCTTCTTCCACCGATTCAGCATAGCTCATTCTTGATCTGCCGGACTCTTTTTTATAATAGATCAGCCAGACACCGGGTGATGTCGTATGATTCTTTTCCAGCCATTGCCGCCATTGCTTCCTGTTTTTTGGATGCGTTGTTTTATAATCAGGTGATGCCATATTTAAAATTAATACTTATGGCAAATAAAAAAAACATTGAAACACAAAGACACAAAGTCACGACAGCACGAAGTTCTTTGTGTCTTCGTGACTTTGTGGCAAAATAATTCGCTTTAAAAGAAAGCCCGGAAAATTATCCGGGCCGGTATATGATGAAGAGTAAGGATGGCTGTTAAAAACCAAGACCAACGGCAAACCCTTTTACAGCGTTGGGAAAAGTGGCAACTTCTGCAGCCGCGCCGGTAGTAAGGTTGATCGTATAAAGTTTGGTGGTGGTTCCTGTTGTCAATACCGCATAAGCTTTATTGCTGGTACCACCGATATCGAAACCATTATCAGTTGCTACATCAATACCCAGCGAACCAATTTCTACCAGCGTTCCGTTGTTGGGTGGGTTTTGGGTATATAATTTATCTGTGACAGGATCTATTCCAAATAACACGGTTGTTGTTGCTCCGGGAAAATTATTAATATAAGCTGATGCTGAAACGGCGGGTGTACCCGGATTTAATGCAAGGTCCACAGCCGCAATATCACCGGTGATGGGATTGAGGCGTAAATTTTGACCGGTATTACTGACTACCCGTATCCTGTCAACAGTCGGGTTGAAATCAAAACCAAAGGAAGTACCGGCTAACACGGTGGCAAATGGCGCAAGACTAACGGAAGTGGCAGCGCCTGTTGACATATTGAGGGTGTACAAACGGCTGCTGCTGCCCAATGCAAATAGTTGCCCGGTGGCAGGACGCATATCAATACCTAAGATCGTTTCTCCTGCCTGCAATCCTGCAATTGCTTTGCTAACAGGTGTGCCGGGAGCTGTTAAATTAAATATCTGTAAGTTATTAGAATTGTCCACAGTATATGCAACCGCATTGGTGGGAATAGCAAGGCCAATGATCGCAATGGACAAATTGCCCAGGCTGCTGGCTTTGCCAGTGGTAATATCTATTTGATGTAATACGGAATTGGCACCGATATTAAAACTGGCGAGTGCAACCATATTATCTGGTGAAATATCAAACCCGCTTTCATTTCCCGACGTGATTCCGAGTGAACCAACTTCAACAAGGGTGCCATTATTAGGAGGGTCTTGTTTGAATAATTTACCGGAGCTGATATCAATATCAAATAAAGTGGTGGTGGAAGCGCCTGCAACACTGTTAGTGTAAGCCACTGCCACTACGGCGGGGCTACCCGGATTAAGCGGCATATCTGTAGCAGCTACGGTACCGGTCTCGGGATTCAACCGGAGGTTTTGTCCTGCAGATGTGACCATACGGATGCGGTCAACGGTAGGATTAAAATCAAAGCCAACTAAGGAACCGGAAATGGCGGGTGTAAATGAGGCAGTGCCAACAGCAGTGGCAGCGCCTGTTTCATGGTTGATGATATAAAGACGGCTGCTGTTTCCGAGTCCATACAATTGCCCGGTGGCAGGCCGAAAGTCAATGGCAATGATCTTTTCACCAACAGGTAAACCGGTGATAGTGGGATTTGCCAGTACGGTACCCGATCCATTGGCATTATATTTTACCAGGCTGTTACTGTTGCTAAGGCCGTAAAAGATAATATCCGGTTTTATGACCGGTGGGGGTTGCATGTTATTAGCATCATCTTTATCACAACCGGTAAGAAAAGTAAGGGAAGTAATTGCCAGCAGGGCAAACAAATTGGAGAAGCGCATCTTCATGATCGTATGGTTTTGTTTGAACCACATACGGTATAAGTTACAGGGCAGATTGCCGGTAACTTGTTTTCTTATTCACGAAGTACTGGTGGTATGCAACTGGTTTTGACAGTATTTTTTATAAGCCTGTGTTGTGTGAACTATTGTTTAATGAACTTTTGGCTTTGCACAGTCCCGGTTTGTGTGTATATGCTAAGCAGGTAGATGCCTGGTTTCAGTGAGCTGACAGTAAAGCTTGTCTCACCTGCTTTTAATTGTTTATCCAGTTGAAGCCTTCCTGCCAGGTCAATGATACGGACTTGCAGTACCCCGTACGAATCTGCGGTAATATTCACCAAAGCTGAACCAGGGTTAGGCCAGATGGTGAATAATGAACCTTTAATTTTTACGAAAACCATTCTTGTTTGGGAAAAAGCATCTTTACCGTCTTCATTGCTGGTTTTAATACGGTAATAGTTATTTCCGGGCGGAGGGTTGTTATGTAAATAAGCATACAACTGACCTTCTGTATCTGTGGTCTGGACCTCCACCAAAGAAATAGTTATCCAGTTGTTGCCATCTGTACTATGCTGTACCTGGAATCTGTGAGTGCTTTTTTCTGCGATCTGCCAGTTCAGCAAAACGCATTTTTCATTTTGCAGCGTGGCGGTAAAGCTCATCCAGGTAAGAGGCAACACGCCTAACGGGAAGGTGCAGGAGGTAAGATCATTACCCACATCTGTTACAGGAAATGTCCCTTTGTAGGTGAGGGTTAAATTATTTTCAAGCCGGTAAAGCCGGTCATCTGTTTTGGTTGACATAAAGATCTGCCCGGTCGAATTGAATGCGATACCGGCAATGTTTCTGCCAGTAGGAGTAGGGGTAGTGGGTGCAATTCTCCGGGTAACAGTGACGCTGGCTACAGGGGCAACCAATTGCGGTCCGGCCAGGGTATAAAGTCCGTAATTAGAAGTGTTGGAAGTTACGATCCACATGCTGCCATTACCATCAAATGCTATATCGCCGGCATTTTGGGCCCTGATCACTGTGGACACATTATTTCCAAACTGGTCGGTAAAATTAGAAGTAATGAAAGTCCAGGTATTAGTAATGATGTCGTAGTAATTAAGGTTGGCATCTATGTCAATGGTATAATAGCCTTTACCATCGGCCGTTATACATCCGGTATGCGTCTCACTGGTACAGGTGGTGCTGGCAAGAACGGATACTGCGGTGGTACCGGGATCGTAAGAAACAAATTGGACAGGAGCTGTATACCCGACATTTCTTTTGAAATAATAAAACTTACCGTTTGTGTTATTATAGGCCAGCCCGTTTGACCTGTTTGCGGCGTAAGGGGAATAACTGGTATTTTTTATCACCGTACCTAATGACGCATTACTTACATTGATAGGGTAAATAGCACCGGAGGCTGTCAGGCCATATATGACAGCATCCGGTGCGACACATACCTGTGCTTTGGTATCTGTACTGATTAGTACGGCCACTGCAAGTAATACCTGCAGCGCATGCGGAACCCGGGTACGGATTAGATGAAGTTTCATTTTTTGGTTTAAACAGGATACGACTAAACTATTCTGGCTGGCGGCAATAAAAACCATCTCTTCAAGTGTTGCCGCCTGGCTATTGTTTTATGATTTGAATCGACTACTTTATTATTTTTTATGTTCTTGTTTTAGTTATCAATCCGGGTTAGTGGTTTCTTTGTTACTTCGGTGCTTTACACTTCTGAAAGGCATTCAAACAGAGGATTTTTTTTTAGCTGTTTGCTATTCCTGAGTTTCTGGCCTGATCAATATTTTTTTCTCTACCAGGCTATTGGCCATCAATTGTCCGTACGTATGCGCCAGGGTCGTCTTTGAAGCAATATCAAAGGAACTGCTGCGGGCAGAATAGATCATCTGGCGGGAAGTAAGGTCATAGAAATTATTTTCCCATACATATTTTGTCTCTTCACCATAGTAGCCGGGTGTATAGATGCGGTCTGTCACCAGGTTGTAATACCTGTTGAAGCGGCCATACTTGTCGAAGTGGCTGTAGTCGGTAATGCGGCCGGGTACATAATAAGGTTCTTTCTTTTTATCCAGCAACACGATCGTGAGGATACCATCAAAACCGTTGCCTTCAATAGCTGCAGCGGCACGGGCAGTATCACCTTTTACAAAAGTGCCGGGGGGAAATACTTTATTGGCAGCAATGGCGAGATATCCCATGGCCCGCAGGTCATCTGCCAGGTGATTTTCAATCAGGGTTTGTAATTCATTGTCATTATCTGTCAGCACGCCAAGTACCAGTATTTTTTTATATTGTTTGGGAGCAGCTTCTTTGGCCGCCCAGGATTGAGTGATCTTGCTTGGCTGACAGGAAATCAGCAATGCAAGTAGCGGAAGGAAAAATAGCTTTTTCATATAACTGCTTTAGGAAATGAAGTTATACTAGTTATTAAGTATAGCGGGTGAGTTCGGTCAGGTAAGCAGGGGAGATTGGTCAGGATAGTACGAACCAAATGCAACGTAGAAAATAGAGATTTACACATAGAGTTTTTCTAAGTGTGTATTTCTATCTTTTCTATGTCCGGTGTGGTTTCGTTATGCAATAGCGGTAAAAGCATATTAGTATATGCAAGTTAAAACGCTGCCTTTGTTTTCCCCACTTGTGAATAACTCCAAAACCCGAAGGCAGGGCTGGTTTTGTTATATTTGCCACACCCACCCAATGCCTCCCTGTTGGGAGGTTTTTTGTGGGGGTAGAGACCCCGACAGGGGTCAAACATGAATAACCCCGGGTGAAACCCGGGGCAAAGATGAGTAGTGAACAGAACCCTGAACGGAGCGCCGCAAGGGACGATGCCCAAAGAACGGGACGGTGGGAGAAAAATAATTGGGGAGATTGCTTCGGCTTCGCCTCGCAAAACAATAAACTGAAAACGATTGAGGAGTTAGCTTCGGCTTCGCCTCGCAAGAGATATGGCAAAAGAAAAAGATACGACCGACTTGTTTAATTACGATGAGGATAGCATTAAGTCCCTCGACTGGAAAGAGCATATCCGGCTTCGGCCTGGTATGTATATCGGCAAATTAGGGGATGGTTCTTCTCCCGATGATGGGATCTATGTGCTGGTAAAGGAAGTGATGGATAATTGTATTGATGAGTACACCATGGGACATGGAAAGACTGTGGAACTGACCATTGATGGTAAAACGGTCATTGTTCGTGACTATGGCCGCGGCATACCGCTGGGCAAAGTAGTGGATGTGGTAAGTAAAATAAATACCGGTGCTAAATACGACAGCAAAGCTTTTCAGAAATCAGTGGGATTGAATGGCGTGGGTACCAAAGCAGTGAATGCGCTGAGTGCCTACTTTAAAGTGATGGCCATACGGGAAGGAAAGGAAAAGACAGCCGAATTTGAAAGAGGCTTTTTAATTAAAGAATATAAAGAAGCAAAGACTGCCGAACAGAACGGTACGATGGTGACCTTTATCCCGGATGAAACGGTGTTTAAGAATTTTAAGTTTCACCCGGAGTTTCTGGAAAACCAGATATGGAATTATTGTTTTCTGAATGCAGGACTGAAGATCATTTTCAACGGGAAAAGCTTCGTAAGTAAGAACGGCCTGCTGGACCTGCTGCAACGTAAGACCAATGAGGATGAGATCCGTTATCCCATCATTCACCTCACCGGTACTGATATTGAAGTGGCTATTTCTCACACCAATGAATACGGGGAAGATATTTACAGTTTTGTGAACGGGCAGCATACCACCCAGGGCGGTACGCACCAGCAAGCTTTCCGGGAGGCCTATGTAAAAACCATCCGGGATTTCTTTAAGAAAGACTATGATGCTTCGGATATAAGAACAGGTATTGTGGCGGCTGTATCAGTAAGGGTAGTGGAGCCGGTATTTGAATCGCAGACAAAGACCAAACTGGGTTCGGTGAATGTGGATTTTGAAGGGCCCAGCATGCGGCAGTTTGTAGGAGATTTTTTGGCGAAAGAATTAGACAATTACCTGCATAAAAATCCTTCGGTAGCAGATGGATTAAAAAAACGTATCGAACAAAGCGAACGGGAACGAAAAGAATTGTCCGGCATCCGAAAGCTGGCAAATGAACGGGCCAAAAAAGCGAATCTGCATAATAAGAAATTGCGTGATTGCCGGTTCCACTTAGATGATGATGCCCCCGCAAAAGGCAAGGAACTTTTTGTAGCGAAACAAAAGGAAACGACCATCTTCATTACAGAAGGCGATAGTGCCAGCGGTTCCATTACCAAAGCCAGGAATGTGGAAACACAGGCTGTATTCAGTCTGCGGGGTAAACCGCTGAACTGTTATGGCCTTACCAAGAAAGTGGTGTATGAGAATGAAGAGTTTAATTTATTGCAACACGCCTTAAATATTGAAGAAGGATTAGAAGGGCTTCGGTTTAATAATGTGGTGATCGCTACCGATGCGGATGTGGATGGTATGCATATCCGGTTGCTGCTGATGACCTTCTTCCTGCAGTTCTTCCCCGACCTGGTGAAGCATGAAAAAGTGTATGTACTGGAAACACCGTTGTTCCGGGTACGGAATAAACAGGAAACCATTTATTGTTTCAGCGAACAGGAAAAACAGGAAGCTATGAAGAAACTGGGCACCAAACCGGAAGTGACCCGGTTCAAAGGGTTGGGAGAGATCAGTCCGGATGAGTTTGCACAATTTATTGGTGGCAGCATGCGGAAACAACTGATGCGGGTAGAGGAAGGGGAACATATACAGCAACTACTCGAGTATTACATGGGAAAGAATACCCCGGACCGGCAGGAGTTTATAATTAATAACCTGAAAGTGGAGCTGGATACGCCAGTTGAAAATTAATAATTAAAGATTAATAGTTAATAATTCTGGTAATCCGGAAAGCCATTTTTAATAGCAAGTACCGGGAGATCAAAAAATTGAAAACCCTATGAAGCAGGATAACCTTATCCTAACGAAGACGTATAATTTCGGGCTGCGTATTTTGAAATTATATCTTCATTTGAAAAAGAAAAAGATTGATAGTGGACTTTGTTCACAATTATTGAATAGTAGAACATCCGTTGGAGCAAATACGGAAGAGGCGGTTCGGGGTTCTTCGAGAAAGGATTTTATTAATAAGTTGCAAATTGCTTACCGTGAAGCGAGGGAGGCAAGATATTGGCTCAGGCTGTTAAGAGATGGAGAGATACTGGAGAAGAACCTGGCCGAATCATTTATCTGTGATTGTGAGGAAATAATCAGGATACTCACTGCAATATTAAACTCTTCAAAAAGGGGAGGAAATTGTTAATTTTTAATTATTAATCCTTAATTAATTTTCCTTGTTTGATTTTCACGCCGATAGAAAAAGATACTTTGATATCCAGGTACTGAATGCGGAGAAATATGTGATCCCGTTCATTGAAGAAAAATTTCCGGTGAAGCCCGGAATGCGGGTGCTGGAGATTGGTTGTGGTGAAGGCGGGGTTTTAAAAGCCTTCATCAACAGAGGTTGTGAAGGTGTGGGAGTGGAACTGGATGCGCCAAGAATAGAGAATGCACAACAATTCTTACCGGAAGATATTGCAGCAGGAAGATTGCGGTTTGTGGTAAAAGATATTTATAAGGTGGATGTGGCAACAGATTTCAACGGGCTGTTTGACATTATTGTTCTGAAAGATGTGATCGAACACATACACGACCAGGCAAAGCTGATCGGCTGGATGAAAAACTTTTTGAAGTCAGATGGTATCGTATTCTTTGGTTTTCCGCCCTGGTACATGCCCTTTGGCGGTCATCAGCAGATGTGCCATTCAAAGATTTCGAAGTTGCCCTATATTCACCTGCTGCCGCGGGGTATTTACCGGTGGATGTTGAAAAAGAAAAAAGAACCGGTGGAAAGCATGATGGAGATACGGGATACAGGTATCAGCATAGAGCGGTTTGAAAAGATATGTAAAAAGGAAGGGTATAAGTTCTTACATGTAAGGCATTATTTGTTGAACCCGATCTATGAATGGAAATTTGGCTGGAAACCAAGACGCCAATCCGTAATTATTAAAGCGGTCCCTTTTGTAAGAAATTTTTTCACCACCTGCGTTTATTATATCATACAACCAATGGTGAAAAACGAAACGATTGATTAGTTAACAAGAATAAACAGCATATATGATTCATATTGTTTTTAACGAGAGTGAAGTGGACCTGATGAAGCAGGTAATGGAAATGGATGAAAGCCTGGCAGGAGAAGTGATCCAGGTGAAAGATGATTTTGCCGTTGGCCCCCTGCAAGGTATCGATACAGAAGAAGGATGGCAGGCACGATTGGAATGGTGGAAAGGATTACTGAGCGGCTCACCGTATGGGCAGGATGTAGCCGGAAGTTTTGACGACCGGGAAACGGTACAACAGATCAAAACAAAGCTGGATGAAAACCCGGCAGAAGAATTGTGGATATGGATGGCGCAGAACCAGCATGATGTGGCCGGGTATTTTTGGCTGATGCCGCAATTCCGGCAATACCAGGGCAGGGTGATGGTGCTGTACCTGAATAACCTGCCTTTCATCAATGAGAAAGGGCATATATTTTATCCGTCCTGGTTGAATGAGATACAGCCAAAGGAATTTATTAAGGCCAAAAAATTAGCACGGCCTATAACGTTGAGTGAATTTGAGATCGATCCTGATGAATGGAGAAAGATAGCAGAAGAAAATGCCGTGGTAAGAATATTGGAAGGTGGCAAAAAGATCGCGGGTAAGGAAGAAACTTTTTACGATAATGAGGTACTGAAAAATGTGACCGGTGAATGGCAAAAAGCAACACGGGTATTATCCAATACCCTGCACCGGATGAAAATTAAAACAGGCGATGTATTTATTATGTGGCGTATGAAAGAGCTGATCAACCAGGGAAAAATAGAAGTTACTGGTGATGTGAACAAAGGATGGAAAGATTTTGATGTAAAGCTGGCAGGTACAAAGCAGGCGGAAACAGTTGGAAATGAAGATGCCATTGAAGGCGAATGAAATGACATGTCGCCCCGATGGGGCTTGGAGAAAGATCGTATGGTGTTTTATGCTACAGACATTTGGCCCCTCTGGGGCTATGCTTCGATTTTGATTGGATGTATTGACTCCGGAGAAGCCAGATGTTAGTAGACGAAAAACATATTGCAATCAGGTTCTAAGCTCCGGAGGAGCGAAATGTCAGTAGTAGCAGCAAGGAAACAATTTGTAATCAGGGTTCAGAGCTCCGGAGGAGCGAAATGTTAGTAAACCGTACCAAACTTTAATAACAATGGCAAACACCTATTCGCAGATATACATCCAAATTGTATTTGCAGTAAAAGGCCGGGAATGCTTTATTAAAGAACCATTCAGAGAGGAACTACAAAAATATATGACAGGTATCATAACAAATAAAAACCAAAAGCTGTACGCTGCTTATTGTATGCCTGATCATGTACACCTTTTAATAAGCATGAAACCTGCTATTTCTATATCAGAGTTAGTCAGAGATATTAAAGCGAATTCCTCTTCGTTCATCAAAGAAAAAAAATGGGTGAACTCGTCATTCAGCTGGCAGGAAGGATACGGTGCATTCTCTTACCACAAATCCCAGGCTAAGATGGTGGTGGACTATATTCTGAATCAGCCGGAACATCACCGGAAGATTTCATTTAGGGAGGAATACCTCAATTTTTTGAAAGAATATGAAATTGTGTATGAGAATAAATATTTGTTTGAGTTTTATGAATAACCGTATGAAAAATATCATCAAACTGGAAGAAGCAGCCATGTTTGGCCTGGCCATCTATGTACTCAGTTCACTACAGGCAGAATGGTGGTGGTATTTGATCCTGGTCATCGGGCCCGACATCAGCATGCTGGGATACCTGGCAGGAAATACAGCCGGTGCCGTATGCTATAATTTATTTCATCACAAAGGAGTAGCCGTCGCCGTGTTTATAGCAGGTTTATTATGGCCGCATATGCTCGTGCAGGTGATCGGAATCGTTTTATTCGGCCATTCTTCCATGGACCGGATGTTTGGCTATGGCTTAAAAACAATGGAAGGATTTAAACACACACATTTAGGGATAATAGGAAAGAAATAAACAATGAGTGCAGCAAAAAATAAAACGTTGGATGTTACAGGCAATGTGGGCGGACTGAGCGGCCAGTATCAAACCTGGTTCTTGGACTATGCCTCCTATGTAATACTGGAACGGGCCGTGCCGGCAATAGAAGATGGATTAAAACCCGTACAACGCCGCATCCTGCATGCGATGAAAGAGATGGATGATGGCCGGTATAATAAAGTGGCCAACATTATCGGCCAGGCCATGCAATACCATCCGCATGGTGATGCCAGTATTGGTGATGCATTGGTAAACCTGGGACAAAAAGACCTGCTGATCGATACACAGGGTAACTGGGGCGATGTCCGCACCGGTGATGATGCTGCAGCAGCCCGTTATATTGAAGCAAGACTGAGCAAGTTTGCACTGGAAGTAGCTTTTAATAATAAAACCACCGTATGGCAGCTTAGTTATGATGGACGCAAGAATGAACCGGTAACACTGCCGATGAAGTTTCCATTGCTGCTGGCACAAGGTGCAGATGGGATCGCTGTTGGATTGTCAACAAAAATTCTTCCGCATAATTTCTGTGAACTCATCGATGCGGCAATAAAACACCTGAGAGGCCGTCGGTTCGAACTGTTTCCCGATTTTCAAACGGGAGGGATGGTTGATGTGACAGATTATAACCTGGGCAAACGGGGAGGAAAAGTAAAAGTAAGGGCCCATATAGAGGAAGTAGATAAAAAAACACTGGCAATAAGAAGTGTGCCCTACGGCGTTACCACCACACAGCTGATGGAATCTATTGTAAAGGCCAATGACCAGGGGAAGATCAAGATCAAAAAAGTAACAGACAATACGGCTGCGGATGTGGAGATACAGGTGGACCTGGCGCCGGGTATTTCACCGGATATTACCATTGATGCCCTGTATAAATTCACCGACTGCGAGATCTCCATTTCTCCCAATGCCTGTGTGATCGTAAATCATAAGCCGCAGTTTCTCGGGGTACAGGAATTATTGAAACTCTCTGTTGATAAGACCAAAGATCTGCTGGAACAGGAACTGAAGATCAAACTGAATGAACTGCTGGAAAAATGGCATTACACTTCACTCGAAAAAATATTCTTTGAGGAAAAGATATATAAGGAGCTGGAAAAGAAGCATGAGACATGGGATAAAGTGCTTGAAGGAATTGATAAAGCATTCGCTCCTTTCAAAAAACAATTGAAAAGAGATATTACCCGGGAAGATATTGTAAAGCTTACAGAAAAGCCGGTCCGCCGGATCTATAAGCTTGACATTGATGAACTCAATGATCAGATCAAAGGACTTGAAGCAGATATCAAACAAGTGAAACATGATATCAGCAACCTGGTTGATTATGCTGTGGCTTATTATGAGAACCTGCTGAAAAAGTATGGTAAGGGCAGGGAACGGAAAACAGAGATCAAACAATTTGAAGTGATCGAGGCAAAGAGTGTGGCCATTGCCAACGCCAAACTCTATGTGAACCGGGAAGAAGGCTTTATCGGAACCGGTTTAAAGAAAGACGAATTCCTGTTTGAATGTTCTGACCTCGATGATATCATCGTATTTGCTAAACGGGGCATTATGAAAGTGGTGAAAGTGTCGGACAAGACATTTATTGGAAAAGACATTATTCATGCCGCCGTCTTTCAGAAGAATGATGAACGCACCACCTATAATATGATCTATATGGATGGCAAAAGCAAAAAAAGCTTTGCCAAACGGTTCAACGTGACCGGGGTAACAAGAGATAAAGAATATGACCTTACCAAAGGGGATGAGAATAGCAAGATCCATTATTTCAGGGCCTGGCCCAATGGCGAAGCAGAAGTGGTGAAGATCGTATTGACACCCGGAAGCAAGGCCCGGATAAAAGAGCTCGAATTTAATTTCGCAGAGCTGGAGATCAAAGGGCGCAGCAGCATGGGGAATACAATAACGAAGTATCCTATCAAATCAGACGGTGTGCGGCTGAAAGAAGCAGGGGTCTCCACCATTGCCGGAAAAAAACTCTGGTATGATGATCAGTTTGGACGACTCAATACAGATGAAAAAGGGCAGTTCCTCGGAATGTTTGATGGAGAAGATAAGATACTCGTAGTGTACAGCGATGGTAATTACGAAGTGACCGACCAGGAACTGACGCAAAAACTGGATTCAGAGAAAGTGATCTTTATTGAGAAATTCAATCCCGATAAAATCGTAACGGCCATTTATGTGGATATGAAGACCAAACAATTCATGGCCAAGCGGTTTAAGATTGAGACCACTACCTTAAAGAATAAATTTCTGTTCATCAAAGAAGGAGAAGGGAATTATGTGGAGGCCGTTACCACCGTTGAGGAACCCGTACTCGCCATGCAACAGGGCAGGGGTGCACAGATTCGAAAAGGAAAACTGAAGATCACAAAGATCGCAGAGGTGACAGGATACAGAACAGTGGGAAGCAAGTTGGCCGATTACAGTAAGTCAACAGAGATGGAATGGGTGAAAGGAAAAGAAACAAATCAGCCGGAACTGTTTTAATAAACAGGTTTCTATGGTTACTTGATCCCGTTCTGTTTCCTCTTGATCCGGATAGTCGCATTCTTTTCCAGGCTGCTCGACACTTTTATCTCATACTTGTTCTTCCCATCCGTTATGGTCATTAAGGCCGTATTCGGCGGGATCAGCCCCAAATTTTCTGCAAACATGGAAATATCATTCACCGCCTGTAAAGAATCCAGCCGCAGGTTTAGTTTGATGGATTTGTGTGTAAGCTTCTGGTTGTATAAGATCAGCTGCTTATTATAGAACAGGGAAATGATATCGCCGTCAATCTCACCATTGTCATACACATTCACCAGCAGCGAATCAGATTCCACTTCTATTTCATTGATCACCACATCCTCCCTTTCTGTAAATTGTTTTTCCGTTACATAGTTCACCACTTTCCGCGGGGTTACATTTACGGCAACCAATGTATCTTCCACAGCAGGTTTCCATACCTGGTATTCTTCCTTGAACTCACTGATGGCCTTCAGTACCGAATCCTTTTTACTGATATCGGCATTCAGCGAAAGATTGAAATTGATACTCCGGCAGGTGTATTTATTATCACCATAAGCGATGAACGAGCCTACCAGGTTGGACCCGGCCTGCGATACCCGAAGTGTGGCCTGCATATTCATGATGCAGTCCACCTCAAAGGTGCTGATAGACCCGTAATAAATCACCGGAACATCATACAGTGTCAGTTGCCGGGAGGAAGCATTATAGTTTCCTTTTACCTGTATGCTGCGGTAGCTATTCTTAAAAAAATAATTCATCAGGCCTTTTACATGGCCTTTTTCCGGCTGCAATACCAGTTCTACCAGGTAATTATTTGCAGAACTGTTGGTTTTTACGTTCGCATTGCCGTACCAGTATCCAAATACCGACTGGGACCGGGAGTGAAGTGAAAGGAGCAATAAAAGAAGTACGATTCCGTTTTTCATGCAGCAGTAATATCGTCAAAAATCATTCCCGATCAGAACGAAGTTTTACACAGTTTATTTAACATAGCGCCTCATTTCTCTTTCCACATCCTTTTGTTTAATGCTTTCCCGTTTATCATGCAGTTTCTTGCCTTTGGCCAGGCCTATCTCTATTTTGGCAAACCGCTTTTCGGTAAAATAGATCCGCAGGGGAACTAACGTATATCCTTTTTCTTTCAGCTTTGCCTCTATCTTTTTAATCTCCCTTTTTTCCAGCAACAGCTTACGGTCACGCAGCGGATCATGATTATTCACCGTGCCATGGGTGTATTCAGCAATGTGCAGGGATTTTAACCAGATCTCACCTTTGTGCAACAGGCAATAGCTGTCGTTGAAACTGGCCCGCCCGGCCCTCAATGATTTTACTTCCGTTCCCAGCAACACCATCCCTGCTTCATATTTTGCATCTATGAAGAATTCATGAAAGACGGAGCGGTTCTTTATTTCCATTACAGATTTTTATTCCGGAACCTGAAGATGATAAACAATTCTTTTTCTTTATTGAATACACCAATAAAAAGTTCGCTGTTTTTTTGAATAAGGAAGGAACTGTTGCTGGCCAGTTCCCTGGCTTTAAAAGTATCCAGTATATCGTCCAATATTGTTGTTACCTGCCTGTTTGTTGCCGGTTCCAGCGTTTTTGTATTGAACATGGAATGCGCATAAAGCAACTTATACCGCTCAGAAGTCAGATACGGGATCACCTGTAAATTCCCAATATGGATATTGGCCATAAAACCGATCGTAGCGGTGG